>JBEATG010000132.1:0-4821 GCA_041162035.1 Bacteroidota bacterium | reverse complement strand
TAAAAGCGTTTACTAAGCCAGTATCTGATAAGATGGAGGCATTAAGCGCCACTTACAATGAATTGTATAAAAAGAAGGATGAAGCAGGCATGAAAAAATTAGATGCTGATTATGAAAATTTGGATGCAGAGATGAAGGCAAAACAAAAAGAGTTTGTTTTATCAAATTTAAATTCTCCAATAGTCATGTATGCGTTTGGTAACTTTGCTGGTTATAGCATTAATGCTGATGAAGTTGAGCCACTATTTTTAAAAATTCCAATAGCGGTTCGCAATTCAACGAAAGGAAAGGAAATGGCGGGCAAAATAGAAATTGCTAAAAAAACGGGTATTGGAAAACCAGCTATTCAATTTACACAAAATGATACCGCAGGTATTCCAGTATCACTTGCATCCTTTAAAGGGAAATATGTTTTGGTTGATTTTTGGGCAAGCTGGTGTGGTCCTTGCAGACAAGAAAATCCAAATGTAGTTGCAGCATTTAATAAATACAGCCCTAAGGGATTTACGGTATTAGGTGTTTCATTAGACCAACCTACTGGTAAGGAAAGATGGATGGAAGCAATACATAAAGACAATTTAACTTGGACGCAAGTATCTGATTTAAAATATTGGAAGAATGAAGTGGCAGTAATGTATGGCGTGAATGCAATACCACAAAATTATTTAATTGATGACCAAGGTATTATTATTGGTAAGGATTTAAGAGGAGATGCATTAAATACAAAATTGGCTGAATTGTTTAAATAAAAATAGCATAAGAAATTCTCATGCTATCTTAAATATAGTTGCTAATTAATCGGAGTCGTTAACACAGTTTTCAAATCAATGAATGTGTTAACGACTCCGTTCTTTTTAATTTAACCAGTCGTATTTTTTTGCATTCAAAGCATCTGGTGTCCAGCTTTCAAAAAATTCAAATATTTTTTCTTTGCTGTAGTTCTTATCTTTTTCCAAATAGCCACTGTTTTGCGTATGCAGTCGTTTTCCTTTTGCATCTAATATTACAAATACAGGAAAACCAAATCGAGCAGGGTACTCATATTTTTCCTGAATGCTTTTGTTTTTATTTTCTTTTGAATAGTTTACATGCACTACTACATAACTGGCTTTAACAATGGAGTCAATTTTTTTATCACTAGTAGTAAACGCATTAAATCGTGCGCACCAAATACACCAATTGCCCCCCATTTGTAAAAAAATATGTTTGCCCTCCTTTGCCGCTATTTTTTGAGCCGCTTTAATCGCAGAATCCACATTCTCATAGGGGTTATATAAGTTAAATGTTTTCATATCTGGTTCTATATACTTTGTTTCAATTGGCTTTGCGGGTCCTAACTTAATTAGTGGCATAGTTTGTTGTGCGTTAGTTTGTATTATGCCTAGCACAAACAGGATCAAGAAAAGTTTTTTCATAAGTTGATGTAATTAAGTGTGTATATATTATTTTGTAAAAGAGTTTACCATTTGTTTTGAATAGCTTCGATACTTGTGTTTTTATACAATGTATTAAATTCAGCTATAGCTGTATTAATGCCTTGTACTTTTTCCTTTTCATTCTTCCATTGTAGTTGTAAATCAGCTAATTTATTTTTTACCCCTTGTGTTACCTTAGGATCTGTTACATCTATTAAACCTTTTAAATGAAAAAAGTCAACATTTAATTTACTAGGCCAATTAATTACGTCCTGCCCGTTTTGAGTTCGACTTTCAATAATAGCAGTTTCCCAAGTATCAATTCTTTTGATTAAACTATCGGCCGCACTTGTAATAACTTTTGCTGATTCAACTTTACCTAATGTTTCACTATAGTATTGCAGTTGCTTTTTAATTCCTCGAAGATTGTTCACTGTAGTGTGTATGTTGCTGATTGTGGCAGTAATGCTTTCCAGTAACATTTGCTGCTCTTGCCAATCAAGATCAGTGACTTTAATATTTGGATTAGGTAAAACAGTGATACTTGTTTCAACTATTTCCTTTTTATATTTTAATTGTGCTTTATATTTTCCGGGAGGTACTGCGTATCCACTATAACTTCCTAATACAAATGCACCATTCACATCAGGAGATAAATCATCTGTTCTAAAATCCCATAAAAATCTATTGTGTCCCTCATTATCACTAAGCTTGGTCTTTGCAGAAGGGCCACCTGGATATTTTTTAAAATTATCATCTTCAACATTTGTATATGTACGTATCAATTTTCCTTGATCTGAAACAATGGAAAGCGTTACGGTATCTTTTTCACCCAACTTAGGTAAAAAATAATCTAGAATAACACCCTCGGGTGCATTTTGCCCCATGTTTACGTTTTTTTCAGGTAGTCCGTTTCCTGCGCCATATTTATATGCATTTTTAGGTGTAATAATCGTAGGTGCTGATATGCTGTTAAAATTGGCGTTTTGTTGAATAGTGCTAATATCATCTAAAATCCAAAACGCACGTCCAGCTGTAGCCGCAACTAAATCATTATCGCGTATCATCAAATCGGTAACAGGGACAATAGGTAAATTTAATTGAAAAGGTTTCCAAGTTGTACCTGCATCATTTGAAATATAAAATCCTCTTTCGCTACCTGCGTATAATATGTTTTTATTTTTATTATCTTCTCTAATTACTTTTACGAAGTCGTCATTTTTTATTCCATTATTAATTTTTGTCCAAGTTTTTCCATTGTCGGTTGTTTTATAGGTATAGGATGCATAATCATTAAATTTATATCTAGTCGCACTTATATATACCACTCCTTGATCAAAACGAGATACCTCGATACTGTTAATTTGCGACTCAATTAAATCAGCGGGCGTAATATTCTGCCAATTTTTTCCTGCATCAGTTGTTACATACACTAAGCCACAATCACTACCTGTATAGATCGTGTTTGCATCTAATGGAGATTCCTTTACATAAAAGATGGTATTATAATTTTCGCCACCAGCACCTTCATTGGTGAAAGGTATACCACCAGGTCCTTGTTTTGATTTATCATTTCTAGTTAAGTCGGGACTTACTACTTCCCAGTTAAATCCGCCATTACTTGTTTTTAGTAAAACATTTCCTGCATGATAAATTATTTTAGGGTTGTGTAATGATGTAACAATTGGCGCATTCCAATTAAAACGATATTTCATTTCCTTGGGTTGTATCGCTAAATTTAAACTTGGATAGGCTTGAATATCTTTTACCTCATTTGTCTTTGTATTTAATACTTCAATGTATCCTTGATAACAGCCCCCATAAACCAGTAGAGGATCGTTAGGATCAAAACTTAAATATGCAGATTCGCAACCTGCGCCATAATTCCAGTCTCGTTCGGTGATCGCGCCGGTATTATTTCTGCTTGCAATGATCACGGATGAGTTGTCTTGTTGGCCACCATAAACTTTATAGGGAAAAACATTATCCGTATTTACTCTGTAAAATTGCGCAGTGGGCTGATTCATAATGGATGACCAGGTTTTCGCTTGGTCATAAGTAATTTCACCTCCGCCATCATCGGCTAATCCAATAATATTATTGTTCTTCGGATGAATCCATAAATCATGGGTATCTCCATGACCCACTTTTACATTTGAAAATGTTTTTCCTCCATCTATTGATTTCATCATTGGTGCGTTCAGCACATACACGATATTTTCATTTTTAGTATCTGCATATACTTTCATATAATACCATGAACGCGATGAGATATCTTGATTATTTGAAAGTAAAGCCCAGCTTTTTCCCCCGTCATCTGATCGATATAATCCTGATTTCTTTTTTTCTGATTCCACAATTGCAAAAACACGATTTGAATTTACCCTCGAAACACTAATACCCATTTTACCTAAGTTGGTGGGTAGCCCTTCCGTTAACTTAGTCCAAGTTTCACCTTCATCAACTGATTTCCAAAGTGAAGAACCTTTACCCCCACTAGATACTGTCCAAGGAAATCTACGGTGTTCCCAAGCAGCAGCATATAATATTCGTGGATTATTCATGTCCATAGATAATGAGGCAATACCGGTGCTGTCGTTAATATATAAAACCTTTTTCCAATGTGCGCCCCCATCTGTACTTTTAAAAACACCTCGTTCATTATTAGGACCATGCACTGTGCCTTGTGCACCAACATAAACGATATCAGGATTCGTAGGATGAATACATATTTCAGAAATATGTCTAGATTGTTCTAATCCGATATTTTTCCAAGTGGTCCCACCATCTACACTTTTGTAAACCCCATCTCCATAGCTAGTCATTACGCCACGAACCGCATGTTCTCCAGTACCTACATACAATACATTTGGATCCGACTCAGACACCGCAATATCCCCAATAGAACCCACCTTGAAAAAGCCGTCTGAAATATTTTTCCAACTGATTCCACCATCAATCGTTGTCCAAACACCGCCACCAGTATATCCTGCGTAAAACTTTTTTTCTTGTTGGATAACGCCAGTAATGGTGTTGGCCCTTCCCCCTCTAAATGGGCCAATATTTCTCCATTGTAAATTTTTAAAAATGGAATCTGGAACAGGGTTAACCGACGGCGTTGACGCAATCGGAGACACCGCTTTTTTTCGTTGTGCTGTAGCCCCCAAGGTGATGAACATTAGACAAACTAGGAATATGTTTTTCATATTTGTTTTTTATACAGATGATGAATAAGAAAATACTTTTTTAAATGTTGCTCATGCGTAAAAATGAACAACGAAAGTAATTTACAAAAAAGACCGCATTATTTGTATAAAAAATTATGAATTATTCGTAATTGATAACTAAAAATTTTAAATTGCCCCAATACTTTGAATTATTTTATTTTCAAGGTCATATTATTATC
>JBEATG010000139.1:0-2839 GCA_041162035.1 Bacteroidota bacterium | reverse complement strand
TATGTATCACATTTCCTGACACATCGGTAAGACGGTAGCGTCGGCCTTGCGTTTTGAAAATAAATTTTTCATGGTCAATGCCTAACAAATGCATTAATGTGGCTTGAAAATCATGCACATGCACTTTATCATTGACTACATTATGTGCAAAATCGTCCGTCTCGCCATAAACCAATCCTGGCTTAACGCCACCACCTGCCATCCAAATTGAATAAGCAGCAGGATGATGATCACGACCAAAACCTTCGGGCGTTAATTTACCTTGACTAAAACTAGTACGACCAAATTCACCGCCCCAAATCACCAACGTATCATCTAATAATCCTCTTTGTTTTAAATCTTTTACCAATGCCGCTGATGCTTGATCAGTTTGTTTGGTCGCTCTTTTAATTCCTGAGGCAAGTGCACCATGGTGATCCCAGCCCAAATGATATAGTTGAATAAAACGAACATCTTTTTCAGCCAAACGTCTTGCCATAATACAATTATGCGCAAAACTTCCTGGTACTAATACATCATCCCCATACATATCTAAAATATGCTGTGGCTCGTTGGATAAATCGGCAATATCTGGAATGGCCAATTGCATACGGTAAGCCATTTCAGCTTGATTAATTTGACTTTCAATTTCAGGATCATGCAAATTTTCATTTTGCAATTCATTGAAATTTTTAATAAAATCAAGTGCACGACGGCGATCCATTCGATCAATACCATCGGGAGTATTCAAATATAAAACAGGATCCTTGCCTGTCATAAATTGTACGCCTTGATGATGGGAAGGTAAAAAACCACTGCTCCAAGCTGCACTTGAAATTGGCTGATCCCCACCCCCTTTTGATAACATGACAATAAAGGAAGGTAAATTTTCATTCATACTTCCCAAACCATAGCTCAACCATGATCCCATACAAGGACGGCCACTTAATTGATTTCCTGTTTGTGTGAAAATAACAGCAGGTTCATGATTAATTTGATCCGTAACCATGGATCTAACAACACATAAATCATCAATCATAGATGCGGTATGTGGAATTAGGTCTGATACATAGGTTCCATTTTTACCAAATTGACTAAAATTGGCTGCAGGTTTGGCGAGTGGAAAAGAATATTGATTGTTCACCATTCCAGAAATTCTATTTTTACCCATGATCGAAGCTGGTATTTCTTGACCATGCATCTCATATAATTTGGGTTTATAATCGAACAATTCCATTTGTGAAGGACCGCCACTTTGAAACAAATAAATAACCCTTTTTGCCTTCGGTAAAAAATGAGGTGACCCTAATGGTATATTCTGTTCTTCTAAAATTTGTGAAATTATTTTTTGGGATGGTTTACTATTACATCCTAACAAAGATCCAAGTGCAATACCACCTAAGCCTAATGCAGAACCGCGTAAAAAATCACGTCTGTTTTGTTGGTATTTTATTTTTAAATATTCTTGCATGCCCATTATTTTCTTGTTAAAAATTCATCCGTATTCATTAGCGCCATTGCAATAGAAGCAAAACTTGCCAATTCTATATTATTATTTATTGTAGGTTTCATATAACCTATCTTAATTAATTTATTTGCTTTATCAGGATGCAATGTAAATTGTGCCCTTTCTGTTGTATACATTTTAGCTAATAAATTTAATTCTTTTAGATTTGGATATCTTCCAGTTACAATAAAAAAACCAAAATTTAATTTATCCTTTAATTCCAAGCCGGCTTCATTCATCATCCTTAAAGCAATATGCATGGAAGCCTCAATCATTTGAGGATTATTTAAAATAGCCAAGGACTGCATCGGTGAACTAGAAACAGTTCGTTTTACAGTACAAACTGTACGATCGGCAGCATCAAATATTTGCAAAAATGGAACCACGGTGGTTCGCTTACGAATAGTATAAATACTTTTTCTGTATAGTCCCTCTCCTTCCGTTTGCAAGTATTTATACCTCCAAACCTTATCAGTTATCTGTTCCCATAAATCAGCAGGTTGATAAGGATAAACACTAGGGCCACCAATTTTTTGAACTAATAAATTGCTCACAGCTAAAGCGTTATCACGAATCATTTCAGCAGGATACCTATAACGTGGACTGCGACTTAAATAAATATTTTGGGGATCTTTTTTAACTATGGGTGCATCGTTCAAAGATGATTGTTGATAAACGGCACTCATAAAAATTAGCTTTTGAAGCGCTTTGGTATTCCAACCATTTTCACGGTACCAAACTGCAAGATAATCTAATAAAGCTGGATGCGAAGGCATTGCACCTTGGTTACCAAAATCGTCAGAGGTTTTTACAAATCCATCACCAAAAATCATTTGCCAAATTCTGTTAACCGCAACCCTACTGGTTAAAGGATGATTGGGCATAAATAACCACTGTGCCAATCCGTACCTATTTTTAGGTAAATGATCAGGATAGGGTAAAATTGCACTAGGGGTATTTGGGAATACTTGTGTAGTTGGGTCAGTATATAAACCCCTGTTCAAAACATAGGTAGGACGAGGCTTCGGTAAATCTCCCATCACCATTACTTCTTGCACAGAATCATATAAATCCGCCAATTGCTTACGCGCATCATATAATAATGGATTTAGCTTTGCAAAATCTTCTTTTTCACCTTTTAATGGGAATTGTTTTTGCTGAAATAAAAATTTTGCTTGGGGTTGATTCAACGTATTACTGAACAAATAAAATTCATCTACTTCTCCTTTAGGCATTGACCTATCTAATGTTCTTAGACCAAAAACAAAGCCCGGTAAATTTGGTCCTTTATGTATACTGTAAAATGATTTTATATGTTTTACCAAATGATCATATTCCACTTGATTCGTTTGT
>JBEATG010000138.1:0-3116 GCA_041162035.1 Bacteroidota bacterium | reverse complement strand
TTTATTTTAAATCGAAATTGGTTCATCATTTTTTATTTGATCCCAACGCTACTTTTTGCGCAAAACAAAAAGCCAAATATTATTTTTATTTTAACTGATGACCAACGTTGGGACGCACTGGGTATTGCTGGCAATACAATTATTCAAACTCCTCAAATGGATGCGCTAGCTACATCTGGTACTTATTTTAAAAATGCATTTTCCACTACACCTATTTGCGCTGCAAGCCGCGCATCCATATTAACGGGATTATATGAACGTACACATGGTTATACTTTTCAAAAACCAAACCTAAGAGAACCTTATGCTGAAATGATTTATCCTAAAATATTTAAGGACAATGGCTATCATGTAGGATTTTTTGGGAAATTAGGCGTTAACATAAATAAGCCTAGTCAATATTTTGACGAAAGCGATTTTTACGACCGAGGAGGGCAAGCAGAAAAGCCGGGTTATTTTTATAAAAAAATCGGTAATGATACGGTGCATCTTACCAGGTATTCAGGATATCAAGCGCAAAATTTTATTAAAAACGCACCCACAGATCAACCATTTTGTCTTTCCATTTCATTTAGTGCACCACATGGGCACGATGATTCAAAAGCACAATATTTTTGGCAAGAAAAATCGGATAGTCTTTATAAAAACATAGTGATCCCTGATCCTATTTTAGGTAATGATTCATTTTTTAAAAAACTACCTATTCAAGTGCAAGAAGGGTTCAATAGAACTAGGTGGAAGTGGCGATTTGATACCCCTGAAAAGTATCAAAGTATGGTCAAAGGATACTATCGCATGATTACTGAAATAGATGACGAAATTGGCCTTATTCGAAAACAACTTAAAGAAAAAGGAATAGAAGATAACACCATTATTATTGTGATGGGTGATAATGGCTACTTTTTAGGGGATCGTCAGCTGGCCGACAAATGGTTGATGTATGATGTCTCTATTAGAGTCCCTTTAATTATTTACGACCCTAGAATTCGCAAGCCCGCTGCCATTGATGCCATGGTATTAAATATTGATATAACAAAAACAATGCTGGGCATGGCTGGAATTAAAGCGCCCAAAAATTACCAAGGACAAAATTTAATGCCTTTTGTTGAAAAGGGCAATTTACACTCAAATAGGAAATCGATATTAATAGAACACTTATGGAAGTTACCTGAAATACCATCTAGCGAAGGAATCCGCAGCGCAAACTGGAAATATTTTCGCTATCGTTTAATCACTGTACCCGAAGAATTATATGACTTAAAAAATGATCCGCTCGAAAAAAATAACCTTGCAGCAAACCCAAAATATGCAAAGCAACTTGCCAAATTACGCAAACAATGTGATGCAGTAATTTTAAAATACCAATCTGAAAAAATAGGTCCAGATGACACTTTTATTGAAAATACAAAATTTTAATGCGAACTACTTTACAGCTAACTAATAAAGTGTTGCTTTATTTCTAAAAAAGTTATAAATTTAAATAGGGGCTATATGGTATTTTAATTAAAATCATTTTTTAACCTTCAAAAAGTAAATGCTCAATCGTATAAATCAAAATCTCAATTACGTTGTAGCCAATCAGCTTGATGAATTGTGGGGTTTATTTGCCACTACTATTGGTTATCAATCATTTAAATCAAATTTAAATTATCCTCCAAAACAGCATCCAACTTCCTATTGGTTCAATCCAAAAAATGGAAGGGTATTGCAGGAATATCAATTGCTTTATATTACTAGCGGGGAAGGAATTTTTGAATCCGCCAATTGCAAATCAACAAAAATTGTTGCAGGAGATGTCATTTTTTTATTCCCAGGGGAGTGGCATAATTATCAGCCTTCCAAAAGTAAGGGATGGGATGAATACTGGATTGGCTTTAAAGGTGATTTTATTAATACACTATTCAAGAATAATTTTATTAATAAAAAAAATCCGATAATAAATATCGGCTTCAATGAACAAATTATAACCTTATACAAACAAGGAATCGAAATTGCAAGCTTTCAAAAAACTGCCTACCAGCATTTACTTGCAGGAATCATAAGTCACTTAATCGCTACCATTTGTTATATTGAAAAAAATAATGCTTTTAGAGATAAAGAAGTAATTATTCTAATTGAAAAAGCAAGGTTGATGATGCGCGCTAATTCAGAAAAAAACATACGTCCGCAAGAAATTGCAATATCCTTAAATATAAGCTATTCGTGGTTTCGTCGTATCTTCAAACAATATACAGGATTCTCCCCTGCGCAATATCAAATGGAAATAAAAATGCAACATTCAAAGGACCTGCTTAGCAGTTCCACAATGAGTATTAAAGAAATATCATTCGCCTTAAATTTTTTATCAGCTAGCTACTTTGTCACTTTTTTTAAGTCTAAAACTGGAATGTCGCCTAGCGATTACAGAATTAAAGTACACGGGAAAAACCATTAAACCGAACGAAATGTACTTACATATAAATTTGTGTCAAAATTCAAATCAATTAAGTCAGATAAGCAAGTGCTTTTATTTTAATAAATTTTATATTGTAAGTAAATAAAACAATAACTATGAATGCACTTCTAGGCGTATTATTCCATTTTATTGGTGGCTTTGCATCTGGAAGCTTTTATATCCCCTATAAAAAAGTAAAAGGCTGGAATTGGGAGTCCTTTTGGATTGTGGGTGGTCTATTCTCTTGGCTCATTGTCCCACCTATTGCTGCTTATTTAACGATTCCTGGTTTTATGGATATAATTAATGCAACGGCAAGTTCCGGCTTATTAATCACTTATATTTTTGGTGTATTATGGGGCATTGGCGGATTAACGTATGGATTGGGGGTGAGGTACCTAGGCGTTTCGTTGGGCAGTAGTGTGATTTTAGGTTTATGTATGGTTTTTGGCGCTATCATTCCAGCAATATATTATGATTTTAATCCTGTAATTGGAAAAGATACTTTTTCAGGGATGATTTCAAATAGTTGGGGGTTAACTGTAATCCTTGGACTACTTATATGTATTGTTGGTATTATCATTAGTGGGAAAGCGGGGGTAATGAAGGAAAGTGAATTAACGAAAGATGTGGCCAGCGAATCAAATGCAGAATACAAATTTGCATTAGGCATGTTTGTGGC
>JBEATG010000078.1:0-5548 GCA_041162035.1 Bacteroidota bacterium | reverse complement strand
TATAATAGCCAAGCATTACACTTGGTCCTGCAACACAAATTTCTCCATCCGCTTCTAACTTGTAATCAACGCCTTCGATAACTTTTCCTACAGTTCCAAATTTAGTTCCTCCGGGCTTTCTCAAATTTAAACTAATGATGGGACTATTTTCAGTTGGACCATACCCTTCATATACGGGGATTTGTGCAGCATTAAAAATGCGTAACAATTTTACTTGACACGCGGCACCACCTGTTACAATAAATTTTACATTACTTCCAACGGCTTCACGCCATTTTACAAATATTAATTTATTAGCAAGTTTTAATTGCGTGCGATACCACCAACTACCTGGTAGGATGTTATCATACTTTTCACCCAAGGCAACTGCCCAAAAAAATAATTTTCGTTTTACGCCTGTTAACTCCTCCCCCTTCATCATTATTTTTTCAAACATTTTTTCTAATAACCTAGGCACCGTTGAGAAACAATCCGGAGATACTTCTTTTAAATTTTCTCCAATGGTTTCCAAGCTTTCAGCATAATAAATACTCATGCCGCTATACATATAGATATAGGAAGCTACTTTTTCAAAAATATGGTTCAATGGTAAAAAGCTCAATACTTTTTGATCTGGTGCATCATAAAAAGGGAAAGATTTTTTTCCCATCATCAAATTGAAGTAAACATTTTTATGCGTAAGCATTACGCCCTTAGGTGTACCCGTTGTACCTGAAGTATAAATAAAGGTAGCTACCTGTTCTACTGGTATCGTTTTTTTAATCACCTTTACTTGTTCGATAATATCTGCATCCTTATTAAATAAACTGGTCCAATGTTTGGCACCCGCTATTTTATCAAAAGTGTACACCTCTTTTAAACAAGGTACTTTATCCTTGATGGACATCACCTTATCATATAGTTCTTGATTACTCGCAAACATATATTGTACCGATGCGTCATTTAAAATAAAAGTAAGTTCCAATGGATTGGTCGTTGGATAAACAGGCACCCATATAACGCCAATTTGTTGGGTAGCCATATCCGCAATTAACCATTCAGGGCGGTTGCTACTGATGATGGCAATTTTATCACTTCCTTCGGGTGTGAAATTATTGGCTGACAATCCAAGGCTTAACAAACCAGCGCTAAGCTCATTGGCAGTTTGTGCCACTTCCTGTGTTGAATATTTACGCCAATTTCCATTTTCTTTTCCAGCCAACATGGCTTCTTGTGGAAAATTGGTCAATTGATAATCAATACAATCAAAGAGTCTTTTGATTTCCATATAGCAGGCAATTTTTTACTTTACAAAATACAAAAATAGGAGCATAAAAAAAAGAATTTTCGTCAATTTAATCACTAAAAAAACCAACCGGGAAGGTTGGTTTTCAAGTATTGCTTATTTTAGAAATTTAAGTTATTTATTTATATATCAACCCGTTAGGTTGACGAATGCAACAATTTCTCTGTTTTAAGCCTGAATCAAATGGGTCAATAAGCCATCTCTTAATTTTGGCTCAAACCATGTACTTTTCGGCGGCATTACTTCCCCTGCATCTGCAATATTAAACAGTTGATCAATGGTCACAGGATACAAACTAAATGCAATTGCCATATCACCGCTATCTACACGTTTTTCTAACTCCCCCAATCCACGTATTCCACCCACAAAATCAATACGCTTATCTGTGCGTTGGTCATGTATATTTAATAAAGTGGCTAAAATATTATTTTGTAAAATAGTGACATCTAATACACCAATCGGATCAGCATCATTATACGTGCCTGGTTTTGCAATTAAACTATACCAAGTTTTATTTAGATACATGCCAAAATGATGTAACGCAGTTGGTTTATAAGCAGTGTCGCAAGT
The DNA here is from genome assembly GCA_041162035.1 of Bacteroidota bacterium. GTDB lineage: Bacteria > Bacteroidota > Bacteroidia > Chitinophagales > Chitinophagaceae > Sediminibacterium. The sequence goes on along the minus strand of JBEATG010000078.1, from coordinate 3,693 downwards.
GGCTACTTCAAACTGATTAGCTAATGCTGCGATAAAAGCATCCGCAGTATGTCTATTTAAATCCTTTACCACACGGTTGTAATCCATGATTTGTAATTGATTGGAAGGAAACAAAGTCGTTAAGAAATAAGGAGAGATCTTTTTTTCGTCATCGCCCGCTTTGGTTTTATTTTCCTCGCTCAATGCAACTAAAACCTTTGCTGCTGAAGCTGCACGGTGATGCCCATCGGCAATATAAGTACAAGGCACTTCTGTTTCAAAAATATTTGTGATTTGATCAATCACTGTTTCGTCACTCACCGCCCACACGGTATGTTGTATACTATCATCTGCAGTAAAATCGTATACAGGTGTTTTGTTGGTTTTCCATTTTTCAATCAAAGTATCAATACTTGCTTGATTACGGTATGCTAAAAATACATTTCCTGTTTGTGCACCGGTTGTTTTAATATGATTGATGCGATCTAACTCTTTTTCAGGACGCGTAAACTCATGTTTTTTTATAATATCATTATTATAATCATCAATGCTACTTACACAAACCAATCCTGTTTGCGCACGACCATCCATGATTAATTGATAAATATAATAACATGGTTTTGATTCTTTAAATAAAACATCACGTTGTATAAATGCAGTTAAATTATTAAGGGCTAATTCATACACTTCTGCACTATGAATATCAATAGTATCTGGTAACCCAATTTCACTTTTGGTGATATGTAAAAAAGAATAGGCATTGCCTACTGCTTCGATTTTTGCTTCAGCAATTTAAAACATCGTATGGTTTGCTTGCAACTTGCTTTGCTAATTGGGGCTGTGGACGTACTGCCTCAAAGGGACTAATTTTTGCCATGGGCGCGAAGTTCGTTCTTTTTTTTGAGATTTAAATTTTTTAACCGAAGGATTTCATCAGGTCGCAAAAAGTTTGCACACTTGATAATGGTAATGCATTATACATGCTCACTCGAATACCACCAACGGTCCTGTATCCTTTAACACCAATCATTCCCTCCTTTTTACACAGGTCTAAAAAAGCCGCTTCTCTTGTTGGATCTGTTAAAAAGAAAACTGCATTCATAATGCTTCGATCCTCTTTTGCAATTGGGCAATGAAAGGCTGGTAAACTTTCAATGGTATCATACAATAGATTGGCCTTTTCATTATTTCGTTTTCCCATTTCAACCAATCCGCCTTGCGCTTCAATCCAACGCAGTGTTAACAAGCTTAAATATATTGAAAACACGGGTGGTGTATTTAATAAAGAGCCCGCTTCAATATGTTTTTTATAATCGAGTATAGCTGGGATTTTTCGATTTACTTTTCCTAAAATTTCTTTTTTCACGACCACGATAGTGACTCCTGCTGCGCCCATATTTTTTTGTGCACCTGCATAAATTAAATCAAACTGATTAAAGGCAGTAGGTCTACAAAAAATATCTGAACTCATGTCTCCAACCAATAAGGCACTGGTCTGTGGGTATTGATGCCATTGGGTTCCCTCCACTGTATTGTTGGTCGTAATGTGTAAATAAGTTGTATTAGATGGAATATCCAATTGCTTATTTAAATAAGTATGCTTCTTGTTAGAGGTATCTGATACCACTTTTACTGGACCAAAAATACCAGTCTCTTTCACTGCTTTATTGCCCCAAACTCCGTTGTCACAGATCGCAGCCAAGCCGTTTTCATCTAACAAATTCATGGGCACTTGCATGAATTGCATGGTAGCGCCTCCTTGTAAAAAAAGTACTTCGTAGGTATCATCTAAACCCATTAATCGTTTAATGATTTGTTGCGCCTCTGTCACCACTTCAACAAAATGCGAAGTACGATGTCCTATTTCTAAAATAGATAATCCGGTATTATTAAAATTATGAATTGCTGCAGCCGCTTGTTCCAATACTTCGGGTGGTAAAATAGAGGGGCCTGAATTAAAATTGTGCAGTTGCATTATTTGAAATAAATTATTTTTTAAAATCTGTTTTAATCCATTTGAAAACTTATCAAATTAGGCTTGGGTATTGTTGTTTTCAATATTCGTAATTGTTGCGTTTCCAGTTTGATTAACTGCAGATGCGTTTTCTGCATCATCAACAGTGGTTACCCCGCCTGAAACTACATACTTCATTGCTTCAGAAGCATTCACTCCTTTCGGCATTTTTTTAATTCGATCTGCAGATACAATATAAGTGATCCCTGATATTGCATAAGAATGCGGAACATATACAGTAACAAAATCTTTTAATCCAAAATGTTCTGTATTTTTTTGTGTGATAAAACCAATTCTCCAAACATCAGTTGCATCAACATTCACTAAAACGGGTTGATCAAATTTTTTCTTGTTGCCTGCGAACGCTTCTAAAAAATCCTTCACGGAAGAATATATAATTTTTACACCTGGTGTTTTTTCTAAAAGTTTATCAAAGATGGACATTAATCTTTCTACAAAAAATAAGGACGATAACCAGCCTACTAATAATACCAATGTTATGGCTACGACAAAACCCAGTCCAGTTACTTTAGGAATTTGGCCATCCACTTCGGTAAATTGTAAAGGGAAAATAATATTGAGCAGGTTGGGTAAAAAATTATCCACCCAATTAAACAAGCTAACTACCACCCAAATAGTCACACCAATAGGAGCCAAAACGACTACGCCTTGAAAAAATAACTGCGCAACCGTACTTAAGATCTTTTTTCGAATGACTTGTTGCCTTAAACTGGGCATTTTTGAATGGGTTTAGGCTCAAATTTCAAACAATTTTGCCATTTGACATAAAATATAAAAAAATAACCCTGGAAACTTTGAAAACGCAAATAGTTTCCATAGTTTTGCGCCTTCAAATCAACCTATGGAAGATAGAATTGTCAATAAAGCGCAGGAATTAATGTTCCAAACCGGGGTGAAGCATGTCACAATGGACGATTTAGCTACTCAGTTGGGCATTAGCAAAAAGACCATTTACCAATATTATAAGGACAAGGATAGTTTGGTTACGGCTGTCGTGGAAAGGGAGCTAAAAAATCATGCTCATATCTGTAATACCAGCATGCTGAGTGCAGAAAATGCGGTGCATGAAATATTTCTTTTAATGGCGGTGATTCAGGAAATGTTTAACAGGATGAATCCACTCGCATTGTTTGAAATTGAAAAATATTATCCGCTGGCTTTTGAAAAAATTAAAACACATAAAGACGAGTATATCTATTCAATGATCAGTGCCAACTTGGAAAAAGGAATTAATGAGGGTTTGTACCGCAAAGAAATAGATATAAATATTTTATCGAAATACCGTCTTGAAACAAGTTTAATCCCTTTTAATATTCATGTTTTTCATCCCAGCAAATTTGATATGCTAAAAGTGAATTTGCAAATTATAGAACATTTTGTTTATGGTGTTGCCACTTTGGAAGGACATAAACTAATGGATAAATACAAATCAGAAAACCTAAGTAAATAAATATTAATTAATATATACCAATGAAACAATTTTTGATCCTTAGTGCAATTTTAATTTTAAGTGTGAATGCGAAAGCACAAACTAAAACGAAACAGGTATATGCCTTTTCATTAGAAGAATGTGTATCCTTTGCGAAAAACAATAACGTGCAAGTAAAAAATTCATTACTTGCAATTGATGCGCAAATGCAAACCAATCGTGAAATTGCTGCTGCTGCTTTTCCTACTAT
>JBEATG010000076.1:0-5810 GCA_041162035.1 Bacteroidota bacterium | reverse complement strand
AATTAAGACGCATTCCTGTTTTACATTTTTATTTAGATGACACCTTGGATTATGTTTTTAAAATGGACGAGATTTTAAAAAATTTATAAGTGCATTTTTTATTTGCTTGGCGATATTTTAGAGGTAAGTATGCTTTCCAGGCAATACAAATTATTGCATGGGTCAGTGTATTTGCCATTGCATTAGGCACAGCAGCATTAATCACAGTGCTAAGCGTATCCAACGGATTTACAGAAGTAGTGAAGGGATTGTATTCGGATTTTTATGCTGATATTAGTGTAACGCCAAATAATGCGAAGTTTATAAAAATTACGGATGCGCAATACCAAGCTGTTGAAAAAATCACGGGTGTTAATGCATTAAGTAAGGTAGTAGTGAACAAGGCACTACTTGTAAAAGGAAATCAACAATCGGTGGTGACGGTAAAAGGTGTGGCCCCTTCCTATATAAATATTAATAAAGTTTCCAATTATTTAAAAAGAGGCGAATTTGATTTAGGCAATGTAGCAAGTCCGAAAATAATTATAGGTATTGGAGTGGAGCAAAGGCTAGGCCTGTTTCAGGAACCATTGGGAGATACGATGCAATTATATGCAGTGAATCGAACCGGTAAATCAATAGCGCAATTGGATCAATTAAACACACTATCTGTAGTGCAATCGGGCGCGTTTTCAATTCAACAGGAATTTGACGAACAATATATTTTCACGAATGATGGTTTTGCGCAATACTTATTTGATTTAGCACCGAATGAAATTTCGGGCATTGAATTATCCATTGATCCAACTTATGAAAAGCAAATTACGGCAAGTATAAAAAAGATTTTAGGAACTGGGGTACAAGTGCAAAATAAGTATCAGCAAAATATTGATTTATATAAAATCATGCAAACCGAAAAATGGATTATTTTTTTCATATTAGCACTCATCATGATTGTGGCTAGTTTTAATTTAGTTGGCGCATTAACCATGTTGGTATTGGAAAAGCAGAAAGATATTCATGTATTGCAGGCAATGGGCGCGCGGTCCTGGGATATTCAAAAAATATTTTTACTCTTGTCCGGTATCATGGCTTTCATGGGTGCGCTTATCGGCGGACTGTTGTCCAGCTTATTTTGTTGGCTACAATTAAAATACCATTTAATTAAATTAGAAGGCAATTCATTTGTCATCGATTACTATCCAGTAAAACCAATGATCATTGATTATATCGCCATTATAAGTTTGGTGTTATTTATTTCAATACTAGCAGGTTGGATTCCTGCAAAACGCGCCGCAGACTCCTTTCAAGAAAAAATATAACGAGGGCGAAAAGTAAAAAATCCCTATAAACTGATACTATATCTCATTCATGAGATATAGTGATGGTATAAAATTAAAGAAATAAAAAAGAGGATTTTATTAGGGATTTATTTTTTCTAAAAAATCCCCAATAAAATTAATAGTCGCCTAGAGTTTCTTCTAATTGACCTAATGCTTTTGCAAGTTGTTCATCATTAGGCGCAATACCATGCCACTCATGGCTACCTTCCATAAAGTCAACACCCTTGCCCATTTCTGTTTTCATTAATATGCAAATAGGTTTTCCTTGTCCAGTTAATGCTTTCGCTTTATCTAGGGTGGAAACAATTTCGTCCATATTATGACCATCCATATGTAAAACGGTCCAATTAAATGCTTTGAATTTATCTTCTAAACTATCTAGTGATAATACTTTACTTAATGGGCCATCAATTTGTTGGCCATTCACATCTACTGTTGCAATTAAATTATCTACTTTATTATGTGCGGCAAACATGATGGATTCCCAAATTTGACCTTCTTGTAATTCGCCATCTCCATGTAAACAATAAACAGTGCGATCATCGTTATTGTATTTTTTAGATAATGCTGCGCCAATGGCAACACTCATCCCTTGTCCTAATGAACCACTCGCAATACGAATACCTGGCAAATGTTCATGCGTGGTTGGATGCCCTTGTAAACGAGAATTTATTTTTCTGAATGTGGCTAATTCTTTTACATCAAAATAACCAGATCTTGCAAGTACAGAATAAAAAACCGGTGAAATATGTCCGTTGGATAAAAAGAAAAGATCCTCTCCTTTTCCATCCATTGAAAAACTACTATCATGTTTCAACACCTTAAAATACAAGGCAGTTAAAAAATCGGTACAGCCTAAAGAACCACCGGGGTGGCCGCTTTGTTGCGCATGAACCATTCTTACGATATCTCTTCTAATTTGAGATGCAATTTTAGTTAAATCGGTCGTTGCCATAATTTTTGTATCAGTAGGGCACAAAGATAGAATTCGTAGCCTAAATGTGGACGAAAACTTTTAAAAAATGCTTAAAAAGGGGGATGAACAATACGATGATTTGCGTAGCTTTGTTTACTCAAATCATTCTAATATGTCGGACGAATTACAAAAAATTAGTGGGGAAGCGGAATTGGCCATGAAAAAGGCCATTAATCACTTAGAAATTGAATTAACTAAGATTAGGGCTGGAAAAGCAACACCTTCCATTTTAGAAGGAATTAATGTTGACTATTATGGTACACCTACACCTATTAGCCAGGTAGCGAATGTGCAGGTGTTGGATTCCAGAACCATCAGTATTCAACCTTGGGAAAAAAATATGTTGCCTTTAATTGAAAGATCAATTATGGCTGCTAATATTGGAATTACGCCTCAAAATGATGGTATCAATATTCGTTTATTCATGCCGCCATTGACAGAAGAGCGCAGAAAAGAATTATTTAAAAAAGCAAGTGGTGAAGGCGAAGTAAGCAAAGTAGCTATTCGCAATATCAGAAGAGATCATATTGAACAAGTAAAAAAATTACAAAAAGATGGTATGAGTGAAGATATTTGTAAAGGTGCGGAAGATACCATTCAATCTTTGACAGATAAGTATATTGCGTTGGTTGAAAAACATTTAGAAGCAAAGGAAAAGGAAATGATGACGGTATAGGTTATTTGGCGGTGCTTCTTTTATTGACAATATAAACACCACACAGTATAATAGCGAGGCCCAAAAGTCGCATTGGGTGTATTGCTTCATTGTATAACAAGCCCATGGCTAAGGAAACAAATGGGATCGCATAAGTGACTGTGGAAGCAAACAAAATACCTGCACGTTTTACTAAAATATAAAATAAAATGGAGGCGATGGAAGTATTGATTACACCCAATGTACCACCTGCTAAAGTTGCATTTAATAAAGCAGGGTTGGTGAAATCATAACTAAAATAACCTGTCATATATAAAATGACCATGCCTGGTATAATGGAGAATGAAAATGCAAGGGAAGCGATGTTGAGGGCACTAATATTTTGCATGTGCTTACCTACCATATTCACATTGAAACCATAGCAAATTGTTGCGAGGATGATAAAAATACTAAAGGAAATGTTTTCAAAATGCAAGGTTTTGCCTGCTACCACTGAAATACATAATCCAACTAATCCCAATAATATGCCACCAATTTTTTTGGGGTCAATACTGATTTTAAAAAAAACCATTCCTACGATAATGGTAAACAATGGCGTAAGTGAATTGAGTATACCAGCCAAAGCACTATCAATTTTTGTTTCAGCGATACAAAATAAGTAGGCGGGAATAAAACTGCCAATAATACCCGATAAAATAACGAGGCCTAATTTATTTTTAGGGATTTGTTTCAGGGCTTTAAATGCGAAAGGCACTAGTACAATACCCGCAAATACCATCCTTAATGAAGCGACCTGGTAGGGGCTTAATTGTACAGAACCGGCTTGCATTCCTATCTTCATTAACAAAAAGGAACTTCCCCAAATAATGGAAAGCAGTATAAAAATGCCCCAATTGATCAACTTTTTGTCCATGAAGTAGAATTTGGACAAAGATGCCAATATTTTGATTAAAAGTGGATAAATAATCTAGCATTTAACGCGTAATTAATCACGATTCCTTTTCTTTGTAGGAATGAACCAGCATTCTAATTATTCGATTAAAGTGGACCAATTTGAGGGGCCATTTGACTTATTGCTTTTTTTTATTGAGCGTGACGAAATGGATATCTATAATATCCAAATCACTAAAATTATCAATGACTTTTTGGACTTTATCCATCAAGAGGAAAAGTTGAATATTGAATTAAGTAGCGAGTTCATTTTGTTCGTTTCTACCTTAATGCGAATTAAGGCAAAATTATTATTACCAAGGAAGGAGTTAGATGCTTCAGGAAATGAGATTGATCCAAGACAAGAATTGATTGATAAAATTCTTGAATACAAAAAATATAAGGAAGCTGCGGTGCAAATGGCCGATTTGGAATCCCTTAGGATGTTAATGATGAAGCGTGGGAATATCAAACAGGAAATGTCCATTGTAGGCGAGGAAGCAGCGGAAGGAACGGAGTTGCAAACTGTTACGTTATTTAAATTAATGAAGTCATTTGAAAAAGTAATGACTCGTTTGCAAGAGCGCCAAAATCGTCCCGTACATACTGTTGTTAGGTATAACTATACAATGGAAAGTAGTAGGGAGTATTTATTGAAAACAGTGCAGGAAGGAAAAACGGTGGCTTTTGAAAAAGTGTTTGATGTTTGTCAAGACCGCGTTCAAGCCTTGTTCTTTTTCTTGTCTATTCTTGAATTAGCGCAACAAAAATACATGAAGTTACTGGTGGGCGAAGGACGTAATAATTTCATTATTGAATGGAATGAAAACCGCGAAGAAGATCTTGAGCCTGGACATATTGATACTTTTGATTCCTATGAAACCCCTAATCTAGAAGCATTCAAGGATGAGGCGGTAGATGAGTCTACTTTGGATGAAGGCGATTTTGATCCAAGTTTAAATTAATAGTGTGCACTTAAATTTTAGCAATATCAATTAATTTTTAATTATGTCGATACCTATTATAGATACCCATGTTCATATTTGGGATTTGATCAAAGTTCATTATAGTTGGTTGCAAGGAGACACTTCCATTTTAGCCCGCAACTATTTGCCTGAAGAATTATATCCGCAATTATCAAAGGTCAATGTGACGAATGCAGTTTTGGTGCAAGCTGCAAATAATACAGCGGATACTGAATTGATGTTAAATGCTGCAACGCATCATGATTGGATCAAAGGCGTTGTTGGTTGGGTGCCATTAGAAGATCCGAAAAAAACACAGGCCCTTATTGAGGATTGGAAAGCGACTAACACTTATTTAAAAGGCATCAGACACTTAATTCATAACGAAGCCAATGATCATTGGTTGTTGCAAGACAATGTGATTGAAAGTTTGAAAATTTTAGCACACCATCATATAACGTATGATATTGTGGGCGTAAAGGAAGCGCATTTAAAAGCGGCCATTACCATTGCTGAAAAAATTCCTACTTTAAATTTAGTATTGGATCATTTGAATAATCCGCCAATGACTAGCGAGTCAGAAATGGATACATGGCGTACAAATATAAAGGTGGCGGCTCAGCATAAAAATATACATGCAAAAATTTCAGGATTAGCCATGGCTACTGGTCAATTTGAAACATGGACTTCTGCTGATATCCAGTCTAGTATTGAGTATGCGATAGAACAATTTGGAACGGACCGATGTTTTTGTGGGGGCGATTGGCCCGTTTCATTATTGGCGGGTGGGTATGTTAAAACCATTCAGGCTTACAGAACAATAATTGAAAATTGTTTAGCAGTAATAGATCAGGAGAAAGTATTTAATAAAAACGCGGCTTTATTTTATCAACTATAATCTTTCTTTCAATAATTTCTTTCTGTAATAAGTGTATGTGTACTTAAACTTCAGTAAGCAATGT
>JBEATG010000039.1:0-2951 GCA_041162035.1 Bacteroidota bacterium | reverse complement strand
CAGCAGCTGTAATTAAAATTTTATCAAAGGGGCCATAAGTTGGCAGCCCTTTAAATCCATCCCCATAAAAAAATTTGATATTCGGATACTGTTTTCTAAAATGATAGTATTCCTTTTGTTCGTCAAATAATTTTTTCTGCCTTTCAATTGTATAAACCCATTGAGCACCCAATGCAGCAAGAATGGTAGTTTGATAAATACTTCCAGTTCCAATTTCAAGTACTTTATCCCCTTTTTTTATTTGCAATAATTGGGTTTGGTAAGCGACTGTATAGGGTTGTGATATGGTTTGATCGGCAGCAATTGGGAACGCGCGATCTTCGTAGGCGATTTTATCAAACGCAGAATCTAAAAAAAAATGTCTCGGAATTTTACCAATAGCGGATAAAACATTTTCATCGGTAATGCCTTTATCCCTTAATTGAATAACTAATTTCTCTCTTAGGCCCTTATGCAGGTAGGCGTCTACCAATGGCGCTGATTTATTCATGCTTTAGGCTAATTTAATTGCATGTCTTTAATAATGCCATTTATTTTGTCTTGCAACATTTGATACTTACTGTCAAATGATGCCTTATCCTTTAATTCCGTATTTACACTAAAATAAAACTTTATTTTAGGCTCTGTCCCACTTGGTCTTGCAGAAATTTTACTACCCTTCGCTGTAATAAATTGCAACACATTGCTCTTAGGTAAATTTAATTTCCAAGATTCACCCGTCTGCAAATTTTTTCCCACTTGTAATTCATAATCTAATAAGGTAACCACCGCTTCTCCATCAATAGTAACAGGTGGTGACTGACGATACCCTTCCATCATATCCTTAATTTCCTGCTGCCCATTCATTCCCTTCTTTGTGATGCTGATCAAATTTTCATAATAAAAACCATATTGAATATATAATTCAATCATCTTATCAAATAATGTCTTACCCTTGCTTTTTTCGTAAGCAGCCATTTCACATAATAAGGCAACCGCACTCACCGCATCTTTATCCCGAATTTGATCTCCAATCATTAAGCCAAAGCTTTCTTCACCGCCAATAATATAATTTTCCTTTCCCTCTTTTTCTTTTACTAATTCAGCAATCCATTTAAACCCAGTTAACACATTGTAACAATTGACTTCATTTATTTTAGCTACCTGGTTAATCATTTCTGTGGTTACGATGGTAGTTACCACCATATCATTAGCTGCTGCAATTCCTTTGGCCCTTCTGGCTTCCATCATATAGGCAAATGCCAAAACAGCTGTTTGATTTCCATTCATTAATACCCATTCCCCTTTATGATTTTTAACACCCACCCCTACTCTGTCTGCATCTGGATCTGTGCCTAATAAAATATCGGCATCCATCGCTTTTGCTTTTGCCAAACCAATGCTCATCGTTTCACTTTCTTCTGGATTAGGATATTTAACCGTTGGGAAATTACCATCAGGTGTTGCTTGCTCATCTACGATCGTCACATTGGTAAAACCAAAACTGGCTAAAACTTTCGGTACCAAAGTGATTCCAGTGCCATGAATGGGCGTATACACAATTTTTAAATCATGTTGTTGTGCAATTATTTCAGGATACACACTTAATGATTTAAGCATTTTGATATAATCCTGATCCATTGCTTCACCCATCAAATGTATATTATGTTCACCGCCTGACCATTTGACCTCATCCACACTTTGAATACTTTCCACTTCAGTAATAACATTTTTATCGTGCGGCGGTACTAATTGACCACCATCATCCCAGTAGGCCTTATACCCATTGTATTCCTTAGGGTTATGTGATGCGGTGCATACAACACCGGCTTTACATTTTAGTTGTCTAATGGCAAAACTTAATTCAGGTGTAGGTCTTAATGCTTCAAACAAAAACACTTTAATCCCATTAGCAGCAAATACCTGCGCAGTAGTTTCTGCAAAAAATCGGGAATTATTTCTACTATCATGCCCAATGGCAACAGCTATTGATTCGTTCGGATAAGTTTTAAGTAAGTAATTGGAAAAGCCTTGTGTCGCCATGCCAATCGTGTACTTATTAATTCGATTGGTCCCCACCCCCATAATACCCCTTAATCCACCAGTACCAAATTCCAAATTTCTATAAAATGAATCTTGTAATTCTTCTTTGTTAGTCGCTTGTAAATCAAGAATGATTTGTTTTGTATTCGCATCATAATTTCCGGACAACCAGCGCTGCACATTCAATTCAATCATTTCACTCATAGTTCCTTGTTTAATGGCAATTTTAAGCAATAATTGCAAATCCACCAATTCGCAAAGGAGGATTATTAATTTTAATGTTTAAATTTGATATATAATAACATGAAGTTAATTACAATCTTATTTATTTCCCTGTTTTTAATTGCCCAAGCGGGTATGGGTCAAACTGCTGATTCAAGTATAATAATTACTACTGCTAACACAAACAACGAACCACTCCTAGATACCCATTTAGCCAACAAACCTGTCAACTTTAAAAAAAGATTGCGCTTAGTTACTTCACTTCAAGGATTGGGCTATGGCGCATCCATGGTAGGCTTAAATAAAATTTGGTATGCTGGTTACCCGAAAAGTAGTTTTCATTATTATAATGATGCAGGCGAATGGCTGGATATGGATAAAGTAGGACATGCCTATACCGCATATAATTTATCTAGATTAAGTTTTAGGACCTGGGAATGGGCTGGTGTGCCTCATAAAAAAGCGGTTTTGTTGGCAGGATTTTCAGGTTTGGCTTACCAAACAGTTATTGAAACCTTGGACGGTTATTCAACCCAATGGGGCTGGAGCTGGTCTGATATAGGAAGTAATACGATTGGCGTTGGACTTTGGATGGGCCAGGAATTGTTATGGAAAAAACAAAGAGTACGCCTTAAATTTAGTGCACATTATAATAAATACAGTGACAAACAATTGCAGGATAGAACCAATGACTTTTTTGGTTCCGT
>JBEATG010000006.1:0-2655 GCA_041162035.1 Bacteroidota bacterium | reverse complement strand
ACTGTTGCTAATTCTGTAAACATTTCAATGGTTACATCTATTTTGTAATCAATTGGATTATTGTAAATCATGATGGGTAAATCAGTACTTGCAGCAATATCCTTAAAATACTGCACCGTTTCACGATGATCTGATTTGTAACGCATCGGAGGCAATAACATTAAACCTTGTGCACCCCATAATTTTGCATTTTTTGCTAATGCAACGGCTACACTGGTACTACCTTCTGCTATATTAATGATTACAGGTACTTTCCCATTAACAAATGCCAAAGTTTCCTTTACTAAAATTTCTTTTTCTTCATTACTCAGTACGCTGGCTTCCCCTAAAGAACCACCTAATATGATACCATTCACACCAGCATCTAATTGCGCTTGCAAATTTATCTTGAATAAATCAAGGTCCAATTGATCATCTGGTGTAAACTTTGTGGTTATAGCGGGGAATACCCCTTTCCATACAATTGCCATATTATTAAATTTTATTTATTTATAAATGAAGTACTAATATACAAAAAAACTGCTGAATTACCCTACCAACTCCCCTTCTAAATCGTAATCATAGGCCTTCGTAATCTTAACCATCACATACTCCCCTATATTTAATTTTTTCTTGGTATTAATAACCACTTCATTATCCACCTCGACACTATCAAATTCAGTACGACCCAAATAGCGACCAGCCTCTTTTTTATCCACCAACACTTTTAACGTCAATCCTTCCTTTTGTTGATTTTTAGCCAAGCTAATTTCCTGCTGTACTTCCATAATTTCCTCAGCACGGCGTTGCTTTTCGGCAGCTGGAACATCATCCACCAAATCGTGTGCACTTGTATTTTCCTCGTGACTGTAGGTGAAAATTCCTACACGGTCAAATTGATGCTCCTGTAAAAACTCTTTTAGTTCCTCAATGTCTTCTAAGGTTTCTCCAGGGAATCCTGCGATTAAAGTAGTTCTGATGGCGATACCTGGAACACGTTTACGAATTTCAGTAATTAATTCGCCCATTTCCTCGCGTGTGATATTACGACGCATGGCTTGTAACATATTATTACTTGCATGTTGCAATGGAATATCAATGTATTTACAAATGTTATCTCGCTCACGCATTACATCCAATACTTCCAAAGGAAATTTTGAAGGATAAGCATAGTGTAATCTTATCCACTCCAATCCTTTTACATCCGCTAATGCATTTAATAATTTAGGCAATGCACGCTCCTTATAAATATCCAAACCATAATAAGTTAACTCTTGCGCAATCAACATCACTTCCTTCACTCCTTTCTTTACCAAGCCTTCCGCCTCGGCTACTAATTGCTCAATAGTTTTGCTTACATGCTGGCCACGCATTAGTGGAATGGCACAAAAAGAACAGGTACGATTACAACCCTCACTAATTTTTAAATACGCATAATGCGAAGGCGTACTTAATAATCTTTCTCCTAATAGTTCTGCTTTATAATCTGCATTTAATTGATTTAACATTAAGGGTAACTCCAAAGTGCCAAACCAAGCGTCAACTTCTGGAATTTCCAATGCTAAGTCGCCACGATACCTTTCACTTAAACAACCTGTAACATATACTTTTTCTAATTTACCTTTTTTCTTTAACGCTACTTGCTCCAATATTGTATTGACACTCTCCTCTTTTGCTTTGTCAATAAATCCACAAGTGTTTACCACTACTATATTGTGATCCAACTTTTTATTTTCGTGCACTACGTCAATCTCATTGGCCAATAATTGACCACTTAACATTTCACTGTCCACTAAGTTTTTACTACAACCTAATGTAATAATATTGACTTTGTTCTGTGTTAAAGTTTTTGCCTTCATGGTTAAATTGCCTTATTTATTTACCTCATTGGTAAAATGAAATGTAATATCGGGATTGTTCGTGATTTCCGTATTTAAGAACCATTCGCTTTGCGCCAAGTAAACTGGTGCTTCATCCTTATCCATCGCTGCATTTTGTTGCTTAAACCTTAAAAAGTCATTCAACTTATTTTGATCCTTTGAAGTTAACCAGCATGCTTTATAAAAAGGCAGGGTCCTAAACTCACAAGCTGCACCATATTCCTGTAATAATCTGTATTGGATTACCTCAAATTGTAAATCACCCACACAACCTATGATTTTTTTATTTCCGCCAAACTGCGTAAACAATTGCGCAACGCCTTCGTCAGTTAACTGTTGGATTCCTTTTTCCAATTGTTTGGTTTTCATTGGATCCTTGTTCACTAATTCCTTAAATATTTCAGGAGAGAAGGTAGGAATACCTGTAAAATAAAATTTCTCCCCCTCAGTTAAGGTATCTCCAATTTTAAAATTACCTGTATCAAATAAACCCACCACATCGCCAGGATAAGCATCATCAATAATATCTTTACTGCGTGCTAAAAAAGTATAAGGATTGGTAAATCGAACGTCTTTATCCAAGCGAACATGCTTGAAATATTTATTTCGCTCAAAGCGACCACTACATACCCGCATAAATGCAATACGATCCCGATGCTTGGGATCTAAATTGGCATGTATTTTAAATATAAATCCACTAAATTTTTCTTCATTCGCTTTTACCTCTCGCATATTGGTTTCCCTATCTCTTGGAACAGGCGCTATTTGAATAAACGTATCCAACATTTCCTTTACA
>JBEATG010000313.1:0-2733 GCA_041162035.1 Bacteroidota bacterium | reverse complement strand
ATTTAATTGAAACAAATAACAACATAATTATTGCTCCAAAAAGAAAACATCGAATTTGACTATTACCCATATGCAAATAAAATATTTAGAAAATTATTTTTGATAAGAAATTTTAAAAATTGACCCCTTCGTATCATCACTTACATAAATGGATCCATCAGGTCCTTGCGCTAAACCACAAGGTCGAGCCTTCGCACTGCGCGTGCTGGTAATTTTTGCGCCATCCGTTGTTCCTGCAAATCCATTCGCAAAAATTTCCCACTCCCCTGTCGCTTTGCCATTTTTAAAAGGAACAAATGCAATAAAAAATCCTTCCTGAGGCAATGGCGCTCTATTCCAAGAGCCATGGAAAGTGATAAATGCCCCATTTTTATATTTTTCTGGAAATTGATTACCTGTATAAAACAATACACCCATCGGTGCCATGTGCGCAGGGAAAGCAACTGCTGGATTTTTAAAATCACCTGTACCTTCTTTTTTACTATCCCCACCATATTCAGGGGAAACTATTTTTTTATGCTGAAAATTATCATAATATACATAGGGCCATCCTGCATTGTCGCCATCATTTATTTCATAAAAAGTTTCCGCAGGCAACTCTGCATTTTGTGCATCCGTGTATAAACTTGGGAATAAAGTATTTAATTGATCACGTCCATGTTGTGCAACGTATAATTTGTTGGTTTGTTGATTCCAATCTAGTCCGATTACATTTCTTAAACCAGTAGCATATCTTTTTCCATCACCATATGTTTGATTTTCCTTGGTAGCATCAAATTTCCAAATACCACCAGCAGAATCCAAGATAGGACACGGCATCATTCCTTGTCCACCAGCAGTTCTATCTTTTTCCTGACATGCATTAGAATAAGCACCAATATTTACATATATATTATTTGCTTTATCAAAGGTGATGGATTTTGATTCATGTTGACGACGGCTAATTAAACCACTCACTACGGTAATTGGACTTAATGGATTTAATACTTCATCTTTTCCATCTAATTGATATTTAAATACGGCCTCATTTGAACTTGCATACAAGGCATTTCCTTTTAAGTAGATACCCGTACCTCCAAAATTTGCCCAACCTGTTATTTTATCTGAAACACCATCCTTATTTTCATCTTCAACTCTAATGATGCTTCTACCTTGCTTATCTGCTCTATTTAATTTTGCAAAAAGAACGCCATTTTTTGAAATGGCAATATGTCTGGCACTTCCGATATTTTCTGCGAAAAGATTTGCTTTAAATCCAATTGGTAAAGTTAATCCAGCATTGTCCTGTGCATTTGCTAAAAAATGAACGCTGATTGACAATAAAAAGAAAAGATAAATCCCTTTTTTCATATGATACATTTTTAATGAGATAATGATTGTGTAATTTAATAAAATAATAGGATAACTAGTCTAATGTAAATGTCAAATTGATCCAATTCGCCATCGCATCCACCAACCGTGTATTTTCTTGCTCTGTTCCTACAGTAATTCTTAAACTATCAGCACAATTTTCAAGGCTCGACCTATCTCGAACCACAATGCCTTGTGTTAATAAATAACGATACAACTCGCTGGCTTTGGGTATTTTAACCAATAAGAAATTCGTGTCAGAAGGATATACTTTTTCAACATGAGGCATGCTTTGAATCACTTCGGCTAAAGCAATCCGCATATCCACCAAATGTTGAATCATATCATTTACCTGTCCCACTTCCTCCAAAGCTTGTAATGCCAATTCCTGTGTCACTATATTTATATTATAAGGTGCTTTTACTTTATTCATATAGCCAATAATAGCTTCGCTAGCAAAACACATTCCTAATCGCAAACCTGCTAAGCCCCATGCTTTACTTAAAGTTTGCAATACCACTAAATTTGGATAATCGATTAAAGAAGCGCTGAACGATTTTTGCTTTGAAAAATTGATATAGGCTTCATCCACTACCACCAATCCATTAAAATGATTTAATATAGTTTCAATATCAATTCGATCTAAAGAATTTCCTGTTGGATTATTAGGGGAACAAATCCAAATTATTTTAGTACGCTCATTCACTAATTGTTCAATATGCGCCACATTTAATTGATAATCCGGTAACAAGGGCGCTGACTTAATTTCAATACTATTAATATTCGCATTTACCTCATACATCGGATACGTGGGAGGACATATAATTATATTATCCTTTCCTGGCTCGCAAAAAGTTCGAAACAAAATATCAATACACTCATCACTCCCATTTCCTAAAAATATTTTTGAAGCAGGAATTTGCTTAATAAAAGCAATCTTTTCTTTTACTGCTTTTTGGTAAGGGTCTGGATATCTATTATACCATTTTGTAGTAGGAGATCCCAAACTATTTTCATTCGCATCTAGTAAGACATTGGCTTCCCCTGTATATTCATCCTTAGCAGATGAATAGGCTTTTAATGTTTCAATGTTGGGCCTTACAATTTTTTTAATGTCAAAATTCATTGTTTATAATTTTGATTTTATCAAATTTAGTCTAACCGATACTGCATTGCTATGCGCTTGTAAACCTTCTGCCTCAGCCATTTCAATAACAGTAGGTGCTATATTCATTAATCCGCGCTCCGTTAATTGTTGGAAAGTTATTTTTTTTACAAAGCTATCTAAGCTTACACCACTATAGGCATTTGCGTGTCCGTTCGTTGGCAAAGTATGATTCGTTCCACTTGCATAATCCCCAACGGACTCTGGTGAATAATTTC
>JBEATG010000305.1:0-5160 GCA_041162035.1 Bacteroidota bacterium | reverse complement strand
TATTACTACTTAAATTTAAGTAAATAATAGTTGGCTATTTTAAACGATTGAACTATTTATCCTAGTATCCAGGATTTTGAACCAACTTTGCACCAATATTTCTATCAATTTCGCTCTGCGGAATTGGTAATAAATTATTTTTCGCAGACACAGTAGCACTTTGAATAGCGCCGCCATGCTTTTTAACGCGATCAAATAGCAAACCTAATCTCATTAAGGTTAACATTCTAAATTCTTCGCCATACAATTCTCTTACACGCTCATCCAAAATGTAATTAATATCCATTTGATTCACGGTAGCTAATGGTGCTTTTGCACGGGCACGGATGGTATTTACATCCGCTAATGCACTTGCCTTGTCGCCTTTAGCAATATATGCTTCCGCTCTTAACAATAAAGTTTCAGGTAACCTCATTACAAATTGGTCCTTTGTATAACCGTAAATGAAATCGCCGGCAAAATGTTTGTCAGTTCCAAATTTTGTCCAGTTAGGATAACAATACCACATTGAATCTTCCGCAGCAGTTAAAAATGATTTAGGGATTAAATCGCCCTTTTTAAATGCTGGCTGTGTAGCGGTTGCTGCGATATTAGTATTGAAATAATATTTACGACGAATATTGGTTTCATTATTCCTAATATCCCCTGCTGAATTTGCCCATACCTCCCAGTTGGAATAATTAGTTCCTCTAACAAATGAAGCGCCTCTGCCAATACTGTCAGCCGCTGTATTGTTGTGGCCAGCCTTTGCAAATAACCAATGTCTAGACCAATAAGCACGACCTTGAACCATCCAATTGCCTTGTGTTGGATAACCAACACCGCCGCCTGGTGTATTACGCTCAAATTGTGCTACCCAAATGGCTTCCTTATTGCCCATTTGATAATCGGTATTATTAATTTCATGTAAATCCCAATAATAATCAGTTGGAGCACCTCTTGTAGTCATTGTTTCTGTTCTTCTAGCTCCAAAACGCGTATTCATTAATGAATAGGATCCACTTGCGCCGCCAATAACTCTTGTAGCAGCGGCAATAGCACCATCATAGTCTTTTAAAATAATATTAATTTCGGCTAATAAATTATCGGATGCAGCTCTTACCACTCTTCCATTTACTGCAGTTGTAATAGGTAAGTTTGCACTTGCATATTCTAAATCAGCTTTAATGAATGCATTACATTCTGCAGGCGTGTTACGAACAAAATCAACTTTTGGTTCAGTAACCGGTCCTGCAATAATAGGCACACCACCAAATGCGATATTTAAATTACGATATGCCCATGCTCTAAAAAATCTTGCTTCAGCTAGTAACACCTTTTTTTCATCTGCACTAATTACTGCATATTTATTTTCTACTCCACCAATAACAGTATTCGCATATTTTATCAAGGTATAATTCCAACTCCACCATTTTGCAGATTGTGCATCTTGAGAGTTGATTTTTGTGTAATCAACCCAAGGCGCAGATGGATCCGCAATATAAATTGTGGTAGTAGCCGCAACATCTATATTTACACCCAAGTGCCAATAATCAGTCCAGCCATCAGTGGAGTTATAAAAATATTGTACTTGTCTGTAACAACTATTTAAAGCTAATTCAAATTGTGCCTTTGTGATTAACGCATTATCAACCGTTAATCCGTCTTTTCTAATTTCTTCTAAAAAAGAAGTATCGTCCTTCTTACAGCTGATTAAAAAACAAAAAGCAAACAGAACAATTGATACTTTTTTCATTTGATTTTTCATAATATTATTAATTATTCTAGTGATTAAAAAGTTAAAGTGGTTCCAAAATTAATGGTCTTAAAGACAGGATTCGATTGGCCAAGTACACCACCATTTTCAGGGTCTAATCCTAACCAATTACTAAATAAAATTGGATTTTTTGCTGAAACATAAAACTTCAACCCCTTAATTTTTAATTTCTCTATTTGCTTAGCGTTAAGTGCATATTGCAAACTCACATCTTGCAAACGAATAAATGTGCGTGCATGAGGATAACTATATCCATAAGGATTTGAATAGTTAGGTCGCGCAAATGTATTGCTTGGGGTTTCTGGTGTCCAATATTCCTTATTTAACCAGTTTTGTTGTTGGTTATTTCCAAAAGTGCTTAAGTTATAAGTTGAATTAGGTGAATTATAGTAATTTTCAGATCCGCCACCTGTGATCGCATTAAAATTGAAATAAAATTGCCAATTTTTATAAGAAACAGTATTTGCAAAGCTCCAACTATAACGAGGTTGTACATAACCTACAATGGTTCTGTCAAATGAGTTTATTTTTCCATCAGGTAAACCATCATCTCTTTTAGTTCCATTAATATCTAGTATTTTCAAATCTCCTGGCTTTGCGCCATATTTTGTCATATACTCAGCATCACCTGTTTGTACAATACCATCAACACGATAATCATAAATAGCACCAATTGGTTTACCAATAAACCATCTATTTCCTAAATCATCGTCTTCAATTCCGTTGCCATCTGCATCAACACCGGTTAAAGCAACAACTTTGTTTCTATTCATCCATAAGTTTGCAGTGGCTTCCCAGCGAATACCATTTGCAGTTTTTGGCTCAATAATCACACCAGTAATCGATGCTTCAACGCCTTGGTTATCTACTTGACCAATATTTGTTCTAACGGATCCAAAACCAGATAAACTAGGTAATGACCTTGTTAATAATTGATCCGTTGTTTGACTTTGATAGATATTCAAATCACCCGTAACGCGATTATTAAACATGGCAAAATTTAACCCAAAATTTGTAGTGGTTGTTTTTTCCCAAGACAAACCTAAGTTAGATAAGTTACCTTGATAAATAAACAAGGTACTTGTTGATCCAAATACTGTAGATCCAGATGCTATATTTGCCATCGTTTCATAAGGATCAATCCCTTGGTTACCATTTTGACCATAACCTACTCTAAACTTTAAGTAATTAACCACAGGTAAAGCTTTTTTGAAAAAAGCTTCCTCACTAATAGCATAAGCAAGTGCGCCACCATAAAACTCAGCAAATTTTCTTCCCGGAGCGAATGCGGAATAACCATCTTTACGATAGTTCATGGTAAAGTAATACTTGCTATTATAATTATAGTTTAAGCGACCTAAATAACCCAAGTTTGATCTTTCTTCAAATGCTGATCTAACGCGTTGATTTGCTGGATTACCAAGATGTAGTCCGTAGTATCCTAAAGTGGTGGTACCAGCTGAATTGAAATCAGAGGCTGAAGTAGATAAGGTAGAAACAGCAGTATAATCTCTTTGATAACCTGCCAAGGCATCAAAATTATGATTTAGATACGATTTTTTATACGTCAATAAATTTTGTACCTCCCAAGAATTATTTAAACCATTTGCCATACTTCCATAAGTATTTGCTAAAAACTTCGTTGGCGCAGCTAAATCAGCAGCATTATCAGGATTGATAAAATAAGTTTCATGTCTGAAATTTCCGCTTACAGTTTCAGTTTTATTTTTACTGATATTTACTCTGAAGTTTAAACCTTTAACATAAGGAATATCAGCAGCAACATATCCTATTATCCTTGTACTAGTATATTTTTCCAAATTGTCATCATATTGGGATTCCCAATACGGGTTGACTAAGTTTGCTACTGCAGGCGCCTTATCTAATATTTTTTTTGACTCGTTAATCCACTTATAAGCATAAGGCGTTCCGATGGTAGCTTGATCCATTCGGGGCAATAAACCAGAATAATCCCTCGCTGAATAATAAAAATTTAACCCATAAGATAACCATCTATTTATTTTAGCATCTAATTTTGCCGCAATATTATATTTTTTGAATTGATCGTTATCGATAACTCCCTTTTGGTTTAAAAAACTACCTGAAACGTAATAATTTACGTTATCCGACTTTCCTGAAACACTCATGTTCACATCATTTAATGGCGCAAACTGTGTAATTTCATCTAACCAGTTTATTTGTTGTCCAGCATTATATGCGATCAACTCCTTGGGATCCAATACTTTTTGGACAGACAAGTCAGCTTGACCAGCTAATCTTCTGTTATCAGTTCTCCATTTAATAAAATCTTCCCCCATTCTCATTTCTGGCTTTCTAGTCCAGCTTTGAACACCATAATTATTAGTAAAAGTGATTGTTGGCTTTCCTGCTTTACCCACTTTAGTGGTTACAATGATTACACCATTTGCAGCCCTAGATCCATAAATAGCTGCAGCACTTGCATCCATCAACACATCAAATGAAGCAATGTCTTGTGTATTAATCTCATTTAAATTACCTGAAAAAATAACCCCATCTAAAATAACCAATGGTGCATTTGAGGCAGATAATGAACGTTGTCCTCTCACCAATATACTTGGAGAACCACCTGCAGTGACTACTGCACCCACATTGACACCAGGTGTACCTTGCAAGGCTGATAAAGCATTGACATTTGTTATTGTAGATAAAGGAGAACCTTCTAAATTAACTCTACGTACGGCCCCCGTTAAATCCTTCTTTTTTTGTGAGCCATAACCAATAATTACAACATCACTTAAATTAGTGGCTTCCTGCGCTAATACAATGGATAAATTAGATTTGCCTTGAACAGCAATTATCTTAGTTTCAAAGTTGGTAGAGGAAACTTGTAAGGATGCATTCGCAGCAATGGTCAAGGTGAATTCACCTTTGTCATTGGTTAAAGTACCCTTATTGGATCCCACAACACGAACACTAGCGCCCGAAATTGGGTTGCCTGTAGCATCATTAACTTTACCATTAAGCACTGTGTTTTGAGCAAGTGCTTGCGTGGATAAGAATAGCATAAAGCAAAATGTAAGCAATCGTAACATGTTTATATTTTTTAAAAGTTTTATGTGAGTAGTCTCACAGGTTTTTATACGTACACAAATTAGCGATTGACAATTTGGTATGAAATTGAAAAAAAGCCAATTATTGTACTTTTTTGGCCTATCCAATAATTAAGTTTATGTAATTGATAAATATTATTTAATTTATGTGATATATTTAAATACTTATGAAGCCAATTTTAATAAAATTAGATTCAACACTTTCTTATTCAATCAGAGAAGAACTCGTTAGCAACCAAACTAGCAAGTACTACTACCACCCTCAGGTGGAAATAGTCTATTTTGAAAAGGGAAATGGTATTTGTATCATTG
>JBEATG010000291.1:0-7876 GCA_041162035.1 Bacteroidota bacterium | reverse complement strand
ACTAAAGACATCTCACAAAAGAACTTACGTAAGACCTACATCACATGGGTAAATCAGGTAATGGGTAACCAAACAGGTATAATTACATCTCAGTCAAACCAAGTTATAGATAAGTATTATTTAGATCCAAAGGTCTTAACTGCAATTGAAAGAGGCGCATTAGAAATTAAAATTTTCGGTAACGATTCAGACCAAAAGGAGGCACAGAAAGGAGGCACAAAATAAAAAACCACCTACGAATAAACGTAAGTGGTTGATTTTCATGTAGCGAGAACGAGATTTGAACTCGTGACCTCAGGGTTATGAATCCTGTGCTCTAACCAACTGAGCTACCTCGCCGAATGGTTATTACCCCTTTTAAGGGGTGGCAAATTTAGTTAAAAATTTTGATAATTACGGGTTCACTTTAACGCTAAATACTTGATTTGCTTCAAAATAGCCCTCAAATACATCTCCCTTTAAGGTAGGGCCCACTCCAACTGGCGTGCCTGTATATATTAAGTCACCTGGATAGATAGTAAAGTATTCAGTGACACTTTCTAATATGGTGGCTAACGAAAATA
Source organism: Bacteroidota bacterium (assembly GCA_041162035.1). GTDB lineage: Bacteria > Bacteroidota > Bacteroidia > Chitinophagales > Chitinophagaceae > Sediminibacterium. Next base: position 7,313 of record JBEATG010000291.1, on the reverse strand, counting down.
TCATTAACGAAGAGTCGCCATCTTGTACAACGGTAGCATTTTTATGTAATGAAAAGTGGATGGGTTGTTCTAAAATTGCCGCAGTTAATGGAACCCATTTCCCTAAAACAGCAGAATCATCAAACGCTTTCGCTTTTTCCCAAGGCAACCCTTTTTCTTTTAATTTGGCTTGCAAATCGCGTGCAGTAAAATCAATACCTACTGTAATAGCATCACAATAGTCAATTACATTCACTGCCTTTAAATTTTTTCCTTGTTTACTTACGCGTAAAACCAACTCACCTTCATAATGTAAATCATTTGTGAAGGAAGGAATATCGAAATTTTTCCCATCGGCTAATAAGGAAGCAGAAGGCTTCATAAATATAACAGGCGAAGTGGGAACTTCATTCCCTAACTCTTGTGCATGTGCAACATAGTTTCGTCCAATACAAAATATACTCATACAAAATATTTTTTTATTACCCTACAATCTCAAGCGCATTCGCCATGGTCATAGTCCTTGATAATCCTATGCTTGCAAATGATTCAATCACTTCAACACTTTTTTCAATTTTCAGTTCCACTATCTTTTTTTCAGCTGTATTCCATTTCCCTAAAACAAAATCAATTTGTTGCCCTTTTTTAAAATCACTGCCTATTCCAAATCTTAGTTTTGGATACGCATCAGTACCCAATGTTAATTGAATATCTTTTAATCCGTTATGTCCAGCATCCGACCCTGATGCACGTAATCGAATTTTTGTAATAGGCAGTGCCAAATCATCTACGATAGTTAAAGTATTTTCGATTTCAATTTTTTCCTTGTCCATCCAATATTTAAAAGCCTTGCCGCTTAAGTTCATAAAGGTGGTAGGCTTTACACAAATAAATGTTTTACCCTTCCACTTTACTTCTGCAACATCAGCCAATCGATCCGATTTAAAAAAGCCGCCTTGCTTTATTACAAAAGCATCAAGTACATCAAAGCCTATATTATGCCTGGTGTGTGCGTATTCGGGTCCGATATTCCCTAAGCCTATGATTAAAAATTTTGACATGTTATAACGTTCGTTCAAATTCAAATTTAAGCAAAAATTGCCCTTTATTTAAAACTAAAATCCCCTCCCGAAACTCGGGAAGGGATTTGTATATGCTTAAATAAATAAGTTCTTATTTCTTCGGTGCCGCTTTTGCAGCAGCCGGTGCAGCAGCCGGTGCAGCAGCACCTGCAGCAGGCGCAGCTGATTCCTCTTGCTTTAACAAACGTGTTAAAACTACAGAAGCAACTGGTATACGTGGCGGATTTAAAATTTCCATATTTGGTGCATTTACATCCTGAACACGAATGTTACCATTCAAATCAAGGTTAGTAATATCGCACTCAATAAATTCTCTTAAATCTTTAGGTAAAGCTTTTACCTTTAATGACTTCATTTTAACGATTAGTTTACCACCAGCTTTTACGCCGACAGATACACCCACCATTTTCAATGGTAAAGTGGCAATCACTTTTTTGTCATTTACTAACTCTAATAAGTCAACGTGAATTAACGCATCAGTAACCTTATCAAATTGCAAATCCTTCAAAATGCATTTGTAAGTTTTTCCTTCTACAGTAACATCAGCTAATTGAAATTCACTTGTGTACACTAAAGACTTAAAAGCCTTTGCTGGAGCATAAAAATTTACTTCAGTAGCACCCCCGTAAATTACAGCTAGCACATTGTCCTGAGAGCGAAGCTGGCGGGCGACTTTTTTGCCATTTTCGGTCCTCAAGTGGCCATCGATTGTAATTGTTTTCATTTTATAATTTTTTCTATTGTAAGATGATAGATAGCTTTCGCTATCTACACCCATTATTCTTTCTCAATAATGGAGGGCGAAGGTAGGAAATAAAAAAGGAGAAACCAAAGTCTCTCCTTACTATTTACCTATATTTGATAAGTAATTGATTATTAACCTCTTGCCTTTAATTGGGAGTGAACAAATAAGCTAGTTATGCTCTTATTTTCATAGGCATTACGGATAGCTATTGCAAATAAATCAGCAACCGTTACTACTTTTATTTTAGTCGACGGATGTGCTAATGGAATGGTATCACAAACCACTAATTCCTCTAAAACGCTATTTTCAATGTTTTCGTAGGCTTTTCCACTTAAAACTGGATGGGTAATCATAGCCCTTACTGACCTGGCCCCTTTTTCCTTTAATAAGGCTGCAGCCTTTACCAAAGTGCCGCCTGTATCGCAAATATCATCTACAATTACAATGTCCTTACCAGTTACATCTCCAATCACCACCATACTCGCAATTTCATTGGCCCGCTTACGATGCTTATCACAAATTACCATTTCAGCATTAAAATAATTAGCCACTTCACGCACGCGATTGGTACTTCCTACATCCGGCGCGGCAAAAGTTAAATTTTCTAATTTTAATTGCTCGATATAGGGAATGAAAATTGCTGAACTATCTAAGTGATCCACTGGTACCTCAAAAAATCCTTGTATTTGTGCCGCATGCAAATCCATCGTAATCACACGGTGCGCACCAGCCGCTTCTAATAATGTTGCAATTAATTTTGCTCCTATCGCTACTCTTGGCTTGTCCTTTCGATCCTGTCTTGCAAAACCATAATAAGGGACTACTGCAATTATTTTATAAGCACTCGCTCTTTTTGCTGCATCAATCATCATTAATAATTCCATGATGTTTTCAGTAGGCGCATAAGTGCTTTGCACTAAAAAAACATAATCACCACGGATACTTTCTAAAAAAATAGGCTGAAACTCACCATCGCTAAATTTTTGGATATTAATTTTTCCAATGGGTGCTCCAAAGCGTTGTGCAATTTTTTCAGCAAGGGCTTGTGAGCCAGTTCCGGCAAATATTTTAACAGAAGGATTCATGTGTTTGGGATATGGGCCAAAGTTATAATTATCGTTTACAAATTATAAATAAATAGTAGGGTACTTTTCAACAAATCAATGACTTATACACATAATCGCTATTCTTTTTAAGTATTTATACCGTTTTTTCAGGTGGTGTAGGACCATAGATTTGAAAAAAAATCAGTATGCAATTAATGAATAATATAAAGTCCTGGGCCAACGAGGACCAACCCATTTATAAAATGTACAAACGTGGTGCGAAAAATTTAAGTGATGTTGAACTACTCGCAATTATACTTCAACATGGCACGATACATCAAAACGCTGTTGAATTAGCAAGATCATTACTCAATGCAGCACAAAATAATTTGCAAAAATTTTCAAAACTATCTGTAGCAGATATTTTAGGTTTAAAGATAAAAGGAATTGGAAAAATAAAAGCCATTCGAATACTAGCTGCTATTGAATTAGGTTCACGTCGTATGAATAATAGTATTGATAAAAAAAATATTCGACAAAGTAAAGATGTTGCTGATCATTTAAAATATTTACTTCAATTTGAAAGTAGGGAATTATTTATGGTTCTTTTGTTAAATCAAGCCAACAAAGTAATTCATGAAGAAATTTTAAGTGAAGGCGGCATCACGGGTACAGTAGCGGATCCTAGAATAATTTTCAAACTCGCGCTAAGCCACCAAGCTACTGGTTTCATCATTTGTCACAACCATCCTAGTGGTCAATTAAAACCAAGTAATATGGACGATCTTCTAACAGAAAAAATTAAAAAAGGGGCGGCCTATTTTGACATCAAACTAATTGATCACCTCATTGTAAGTACAGAAGGATATTATAGTTATGCCGAACAAAGCCTGAATTGGTAATGCAATTATGCTTGTGCTGTTGGTCCTCCAAAATTCATAGGAATTTCAACAGGTAACATATCTCCGATTGCTCCGTTGGCTTCTTCATATCTTTCTACATTTTCAACCAATGCCTTCATGAATCTTTTGGCATGCATCGGTGTTAAAATCACTCTCGACTTTACTTTACTTTTAGGAGTGCCTGGCATCACATTGACAAAGTCAATCACAAATTCAGCATTGCTATGTGTAATTATTGCCAAATTAGCATAACTGCCTTCTGCAATTTCCTCGGTAATTTCAATGTTTAACGGCTGGTTGGGATTTTGTTCCATAGGTATATTTATGAGGGCAAAGATACAGGGGATGGAATGTTAAAAAAAAATTACAACGCTCTAAATCAAATAACTAAATTTGTGGCATGTTAACACTAGACGGGAAAATAGCTTCGGCAGCAGTAAAAGCCACTTTATTGGCTCAAACACAAGCACTTACCATTGCGGGCAAACGAGCGCCTCATTTGGCAGCCATTTTAGTGGGTAATAATGGTGCGAGTGAAACCTATGTAGCAAGCAAAGTGAAAAATTGCGAGGAAACTGGTTTTGAATCTACTTTGGTTCGTTTAGATGCTGATGTAAGTGAAAAAATATTATTAGATAAAATCATTGAATTAAATAACAATCCTAGTGTTGATGGAATTTTAGTTCAGTTGCCGCTACCGAAACATATTGATGAAGCAAAAGTAATTGAGACCATTAACCCAGCGAAAGATGTGGATGGATTTCATCCTGCGAATGTGGGAAGACTAGTTCAAGGCTTACCCACTTTTATTCCTGCAACACCATACGGTATAATTTTAATGTTAGCCCATTTTGATATTCCAACCAAAGGAAAAAATGCAGTAGTGATTGGTCGCAGTAATATTGTTGGAAGACCTATGAGTATTTTATTGAGTAGTAATATTCCGCAAGGCAATTGCACTGTTACACTGTGCCATAGCCATACAAAAAATTTAAAAGAAATTTGTTTGGAAGCAGATATCATTGTTGCTGCATTAGGCGTTCCTAATTTTTTAACGGGTGACATGATTAAGCCAGGGGCGGTCATTATAGATGTTGGTATTACAAGAGTGGAAGATGCAACTGCCAAAAAAGGTTTTAGAATTAAAGGAGATGTAAATTATGATGAGGCTTGTATAAAAGCATCAGCTATTACTCCTGTTCCAGGTGGCGTTGGTTTAATGACCATTGCAGGATTATTAAAAAATACAATGAAGGCTTACGAGGCTTCTCAAAATAAATAAGCTTGCCTACTACAACCACCTATCCAGTGATGGAAATGTTTTACTCCTTACAAGGAGAAGGATACCATCAAGGTAAAGCCGCATTTTTTATACGACTTGCCGGATGTGATGTGGGTTGTGTATGGTGTGATGTGAAAGATAGTTGGGATGCAAGTAAACATCCACAATTAAGTATTGGTGAAATTGTCAATGCAGCTTTAGCGCATCCAAGTAAAATTGCTATTGTCACAGGAGGTGAACCATTACTTCATGAATTAGATCCACTAACCACCGCATTAAAAACGGCCGGTTTTCAAACACATATCGAAACCTCAGGTTCAAGTCCATTATCAGGTCAATGGGATTGGATTTGTTTGTCGCCTAAAAAGTTCAAATTTCCCTTGGAGGAAAGTGTTGCTGCTGCATCGGAATTAAAAGTGGTGGTATTTAATAAATCCGACATTGAATGGGCGGAAAGTTTTGAAAAAAGGGTATCTCCCAACTGTAAGCTTTATTTACAACCAGAATGGGATAAGGCCGATACCATGACCCCGTTGGCTATTGATTATATTAAAGCGCACCCGCATTGGGAATTAAGTGCACAGTTGCATAAATACATACAAGTTCCTTAAGTAGATTATATTTACGTACCCAATTTGATGGATTATGAATAATAGAAAAACGCATTATGTGTTTTACTTAATAGTATTTTTTTCATTTTTGAAATACAATCCATCGCATGCGCAAAACAATCGTTCCGCAGCTGAAAAAATATACCAAAAAGCATTAGTGGCATTTGATGAGCAACAATATGACAAATGCATCCCGTTGCTGGAAAAATGCATACAAACAGATTCTAATTTTATTGATCCAGTATTGACCTTGTTTCAAATAAACTTAGATCTAAAAAAATATACCGTTGCAATACCCTTATACAATAAGGCGATTCAACTTGATGCAATTGTAAGCTTTCCCTACTTCATCAAACAAGCGGCTGCTTTTGCAAGTATTGGAGATTATACCAAAGCAAAAGATTTAATCTTAGGGAATTTGAATAATGAAAAAATGACCACTGATTTAAAAGGAAAGGCGCTAAATTTTTTAACGACCTGTAATTACGCAATTACACATCCTTCCAATGATGAAATTAGTATTCATAATTTAGGAGATAGCATTAACACTGCTGCACCTGAATATTTCCCCTATTTTTCTTCGAAGGATAGTGTGTTATTTTTTATGCGGAAATTAAATATTCGCAGAGAAGATTTTTATACAAGTACCTTAACCACCAATGGTTTTACCAAAGCCAAATTATTGGAGGACTCCATCAATTTTGCTGATAAAAAAGGAAGTGTTAGCTTTTTACCTGATATGCAAACTTTGTATTTTGCAGCCGACTACCCTGAGCAAGGTTATGGCAGATACGATATTTATAAATCAATAAAAGCTGGAACTCATTGGACCACTCCAAAAAACTTAGGACATAATGTGAATAATGATTACTGGGATAGTGCACCCAGTATTTCACCAGATGGCAATGCATTGTATTTTAGCAGTAACCGTCCAGGTGGACTAGGAGGAATTGACTTATTTGTTGCATTCAAAAATGAAAAAGGAGGCTGGGAAGAAGCCATGAATTTAGGCCCTCAAATAAATACTTCTGGGGATGAGCAAACACCGTTCATTCATGCCGATAATAATAGTTTATACTTTTCATCCACTGGCTGGCCGGGTTATGGCGGTGCTGACTTTTTTGTGGCCCACCAAAAAATTGATGGCAATTGGACCACTCCTTTAAACCTAGGCTACCCTATTAATACTTTTGATAACGAAGGCAGTATTGCTGTTGCTAGCAACGGCGTTGATGCCTATATTGCAAGTGATAGATCGGATAGCCGAGGCGGATTAGATATATATAAAGTCACATTATCAAAAGCAACCAGGGCAAATAAAAAGTTTTTTCTAAAAGGCCTAATTAAAGATGCGACTACTAAAAAAACAATTACAGCAATTGTCAACTTAGTTGACCCTGCCGACCAATCTAGTTTTACAAAAATTGAAGTGGATAGCAGTGGACAATTTATTTTTGCGCTTCCTTATATAGATAGCGTTGGTATATCTATTACTAGCTCATTTCACGAAGATGCGAATACAACAATCACGAGCGCGTCTTTTGACAAGGACAATATCAGCACACAGGAATTTTATTTGAGTGCAATCAAAAAACAATTTACACAAACATTCAAAAATGTTTTGTTTGCTTCAGATGCTGCTAGATTATTACCAGGATCCGAAAAG
>JBEATG010000285.1:0-2749 GCA_041162035.1 Bacteroidota bacterium | reverse complement strand
TATCAGTAAGGATCCAATGCAATTGTTTGGATTCATTTTATTGGTATCTGGTTTTGCATTTAAAATATCGGCAGTGCCATTTCACCTATGGACCGCTGATGTTTACGAGGGTTCCCCCGTTGCTGTCACCGCTTTTTTATCGGTAGTGTCAAAAGCAGCCGTATTATTTACCTTCACTACTATTTTATATAAAGTGTTCACGCCTATTGCTACCGTATGGTATGGCGTATTAGTGGTGTTATCCGTGGCTACTATTTTAATTGGAAATTTGTTTGCATTAAGACAGGATAATTTCAAACGCTTTCTTGCCTTTTCATCCATAGCACAGGTGGGTTTTATTTTAATTGGCATTTCAGGAAGTTCGCAATCAGGATCTGCCTCATTGGTGTACTTTGTTTTAATTTATGTATTCTCTAATTTAGCTGCCTTTGGGGTGGTTTCCTTGGTGAGTGCTTTAACGGGGAAGGAAAATATTTCAGACTTTAAAGGATTTTATAAAACCAACCCTTTTTTATCTTGGGTTTTAACCATCGCTTTATTTTCATTAGCTGGGGTACCTCCTACTGCAGGCTTTTTTGGTAAATTATTTTTAATGATGGCTGGTGCCGCAAAGGAAAATTATGGATTGATCACTTTTGCTGCATTAAATATGGTGATTTCCTTTTTCTATTATTTAAAAGTGGTGAAAGCGATATTCATGGAAGAAAATGAGCAACCCATTCAAAAATTAAGCGTTCCAAGTATTACAAAGTTGGCAATGTATATATGTGTAACAGGAATAATTATTACTGGACTGGCTAGTATCGTTTATGATTATATTTATTCACTAAGTATTGGCTTGTAAAAAAATAGTTGATTATGGCAATTAATAAGAACCACGAATTTGAAGATTTAGATAGTATTAAATGTGCGATTGTTGAAAAAAATGCAAGTGCTGAACGCGTTGCATTTTTAAAACAATTATTGGAGTCAAATAAATACCAAGTGGTAGTGGTGGGAAGCCCTGCCCCTAAAGCAGCAGCAGCAGCGGCCGCGCCAGTGGCAGCTCCTGCTGAAGGCGATGCAACGCCAGCACCCGCGCCTCCAGTTCCTGAAGCGCCCCCAGCACCTACCACATTTACAGTGGGGGTAACTGATTTAACTTTTAATGCGACCAACGCAATTTTTGGTCGCCAATTAAAAACTGATAATGGAACTATTGTTACCCTTGCCTATTGGCAAGAAAAGGAAGCGGTTTCCAACGACGAAGTGCCCTATTTTGATCAGTTCAAATAACTCCTTTCGTAATTATAAGTTTACTCCATTTAAATTTCACTCCTTCTTTAGTTTACTTCGTTTAAATAATAAGAATACACCGCTAAAAATAAGCAATAAAAAATATTTACAGAATTAGTCGATTGCTATTACATCACGTAAAAGATTGTGCTCAAACAAAAACCCCAAGCAAGAGCTTGGGGTTTTTTATAGATAGCATTTAAATGCTTGCTATATTTGAATCAGCTAATTACTTTTTTGCTTGTACTTTTTTATGCAAATCATCCAGCTTGCTTGTATACAAACTACGGCCATGTGTACCTAAAATAATTTCATTGTCTCTAGGATGAATCACGATATCGTGAATAGGCACCGCGTTAGGTAAACCTTTACTCCATCCCATGGAGCTTACACCACCATCTGTACTTACATACAATCCACCATCCGTACCAACATATAACACTTGACTTGAAACATTATCTTCGGTAATTACATTCACCGCTTCTAATGGTAAATCCTTCATGATTTGCTTCCAAGTGGTTCCATAATCATCACTTACATATACATAAGCATTAAAATGATCGTTACGATACCCGTTCAATGTAGCATATACGCGTGATTCACTATATGCACTTGCCAATACCCTACTTACATACAAACCTTTAGGGAATTTTGCACTCAATAAAGAAAAGGTATAACCACCATCCTTTGATAAATGAATCATGCCATCATCTGATCCTACATAAATTAATCCAAAACGAAATGGACTCTCACTCATGGTTGTTAAGGTACCATAAGGAACATCGCCTTGTGCTGGGTTAGAAGTTAATTCAGTACTTAATGTTACTAAACTATCTCCTTTACTCATAGAGCGATGAAATTTATTACTTCCATAATAAAAAACATCTTGGTTATGCTTGCTTAATAAAATAGGTGTTTGCCAGTTAAATCTGAATGCAGGCTCTCCTAAATTACGTAATGGTCTTATGAACTTTCGCTCCTTGGTCGTTAAATTCTGTCTTGAATACGCACCATATTGAGAACCACTATAAATAGTTTTATTGTCTCTGGTATCTATCTGCACTTGCATACCATCACCTCCATTGATCATGGTGTAAGGATTATGTCCACTATCAAACCAATCAAAGCTTTCTTTGGTTTGGCTTGATCCCATCCAAGTACCATTATCCTGTAAGCCACCAAAAACATTATAAGGCTTAGCCATATCAAAATTTATATTATAAAATTGACCCACCGGAGGTGTATTTGCCTTAAACCAATGATCGCCATTATCATAAGTAATATTACAGCCACCATCATTACCAATAATCATATGACTATCCTTAGCGCCGTTCATCCAAACATAATGATGATCTGAGTGAACATTTTCTTTGCCAATTTCTTTAAATGTTTTACCACCATCTGTACTTAATAATATCCCAACACCCGTAATTGCAATTTTATTTGGATTGGTAGGACTTATAAATACTTTACC
>JBEATG010000249.1:0-3261 GCA_041162035.1 Bacteroidota bacterium | reverse complement strand
GCGCGCATCAAAGAAATAATGCCTGAGTGTACTGTTTCTTCCGATATTATTGCAGGATTTTGTACCGAATCAGAACAGGATCACCAGGATACCATCAGTATTATGCAAGCTGCGCAATATGATTATAGCTACATGTATTTTTATTCAGAGCGACCAGGTACGCTTGCAGCAAAAAGATACGAGGATGATATTCCAGAGGAGGTTAAAAAAAGAAGATTACAAGAAATCGTGGATATGCAATGGACGCTTTCCAATGAAAGTAATAAAAGAGATGTTGGTAAATGTTTTGAAGTATTGATTGAAGGTGATAGTAAAAAAAGCGACGCTGAATGGATGGGCCGCACAAGTCAAAACAAAGTAGTGGTATTCCCTAAGTTAAACCACCCAGTAAAAAAAGGGGACTATGTTGAAATTTTCATTGCAGGATTTACAAAAGGTACTTTATTGGGTACATTAAAAACGAACTAGTATGGATTTGCAGACATTAAAAAATAGATTTAGTATTATAGGAAATACGCCTACCTTAAATCATGCACTCAATACTGCAGCGCAAGTGGCTGCAACAGATTTAACCGTATTAATTGTGGGGGAAAGTGGTGTTGGTAAAGAAGTATTTTCACAAATCATACATAGCTTATCAGCACGAAAGCACAATCCGTTTATAGCAGTGAATTGTGGCGCTATTCCAGAAGGCACAATTGACTCTGAATTATTTGGTCACGAAAAAGGATCCTTTACCGGTGCGGTAGATAGTCGCAAAGGTTATTTTGAAACCGTAAGTGGTGGTACCATCTTTTTAGATGAAATTGGAGAATTGCCATTAGGTACGCAAGCAAGATTATTACGCGTACTAGAAACAGGTGAATTTATTCGAGTAGGTTCTTCCAAAGTGCAAAAGTCAGATGTTCGGGTAATCGCTGCTACGAATAGAGAGTTATTAGAATTTACACAAAAAGGACGTTTTAGAGAGGATCTATATTATCGTTTAAATACGGTGCCTATTCGGGTACCCTCATTAAGGGATAGAAAAGAAGATATCCCATTACTATTTAGAAAATTTGTGGTTGACTTTTCAGATAAATATAAAACAAAACCTATTTTTTTAGACGCAGAAGCAAGGGATTTACTTGCGCAATATCCATGGCCAGGCAATGTGCGTGAACTAAAAAATATAGCAGAACAAATTTCTGTATTAAGCAAAACTGAAACCATCAATGCAATAACACTTGCAGAATTTTTACCACAACCACATGTAAATAAAATGCCCATGTTAACGGGTAATACACCAGTAGGGGAATTCGCAAATGAAAGAGAAATTTTGTACAAGTTATTTTTTGACATGAAGAAAGATGTCAATGAACTTAAAAAGATGTTTGTTGAAATTTTGCAAAACCCATCATTAGGTGGTCAAAATGTACAATTTAATAGAGAATCTATATTAAATGAATTGAAAGACGACTTATCCCCTGTTCCGACTTCTGTAGGCCCAATTATACATCATCCATCCAATCAAATAGCGCATCCGAATCAACAGCCTGTAATTATTGACAATGAACAACAAGGAATGTATGAGGTGGATGAATCGCTAAATATCATGGATAAGGAAAAAGAACTAATTTTAAAGGCCTTGAAAAAGCATAGAGGTAGACGCAAGGATGCTTCAACGGATTTGGGCATTAGCGAACGCACTTTATATCGAAAAATTAAAGAATACGACATTGAAGAATAATTATTATAAACATTATCTCGCTGTACTTTTATTGAGTATGGGCTTAAGCGGTTGCGGAATTTACAGCTTTAAGGATGCCGTAATACCTGACAATATTAAAACCATAAAAATTGGTTTTATAGAAAATAAGGCTAGGTATGTAAACCCGCAATTAGCACCGCAACTTACTGACAAGTTGCTGCAAAAAATTATTAGTCAAACGAAATTAACGCGCACCAATAGTGATGATGCGCATTATCAAATTTATGCAACTATCACTAACTATGATCCTTCACAAACGGTGGGTGTTAGCGCACAACAAGCTAGCACCAATCGACTTACTGTTACAGTGCACGTAATTTTGAAAAAGACACTTGAAAATAAGGAACAAGAATTTGATGTTACTCGTAATTTTGACTTTTCCGCTAACTTTACATTAAGTCAAGCCGAAGGGCAACTAATGAGTGATATTTTAAGAAATATAACGGATGATATTTTTAACCAAATTTTTTCAAACTGGTAATTAATGACACCCACCTTATTAAATAATATTTTATTGCAATGGACAGGCCATGCTCATTTGGATGCCATTGAAACCAAGGAATTAGCACAATGGGTGGAAAAACACCCCTATAGCCCTAGTTTGCAATTTCTATTGGCAAAAAAATATGATATGGTAAATTCGCCGTTGCTTTTAAAGCAATTGCAAAAAACAACTTCTTTTTTCCCTTCGGCAATACAAATTCATCAATGGCTTAAATTGGAGGATACCGATTCTATTTCTGCCCCCATGGAGGAAAAGTTGAGTTCCCTGATATCGGATCAATTAGCCCAATTTAAGGAGCCTGTGTCATTGGACACTGCAGCTTACGAAATGGAGCTTACCCCGCTTCAAAAGGACTATTTTGCAGCCCAAGGGATCGAAATTGACCTTTCTACCCTTCCTCAGGATAAATTTACCCAACAATTAAGGAGTTTTACTGCTTGGTTGAAAGTTTTAAAAGAAAAAGAAGGCGCACCAAATACCCCTGATTTAGCGGAAGCACAGGAAAAAGAGATCACTGCCATCGCTGAAAAAGCCAATATAATGGAGGAAGTGGTCACTGAAGCAATGGCTGAAGTATGGGAGAAACAAGGCAATTCCCGGAAGGCAATTGCCCTTTATTCGAAATTAAGTTTTATTTTTCCTGAAAAATCCGTTTATTTTGCGTCCAGAATTGAACAACTAAAAAAAAGAAAATGATTACTTTATTCCTGATTTTAATTATCGCAGCGTGTTTTGGCCTTGGATTTATGGTTTTGATTCAAAACCCTAAAGGAGGCGGATTGAACGCAAATGTGGGTGGTATATCCAATAATTTTATGGGCGTTAAGCAAACAACTGATGTTCTTGAAAAAGGAACCTGGGTTTTTGCTGCATTAATTGCCGTATTAGCAATAACATCAACTGTTTTCTTAAAATCAGGCACTACTGACTCAGACAAAGGTTTATTGCAAAAAGTAAACACATCAGCAACTGCACCTGCACAAACACAAGCTGCTCCATCAATGGC
>JBEATG010000242.1:0-4592 GCA_041162035.1 Bacteroidota bacterium | reverse complement strand
GCATTATACAAGCTGCGCTCTAACACATCCATATATTCCCCATTACCAGTTAAGCTATTCATCCGTTGGTTCCAAAAAACCATTCCAACCGACGCACAGGTTTCACAATAGGCTTGTTCATTGGGCAAATCATAGTCCTTGGAAAAACCTTCGTTGCTGCCAGCTGATCCTATACCCCCAGTGATATACATATTGCGAAAAACCACATCCTCCCATACTGTGCGCATGGCTTTCAAATACTCAGTGTCGCCAGTTTGTGCAGCCACATCAGCAGCACCCGTATACAAATACATGGCCCTAACTGCATGACCCGTTATTTGCGTTTGTTGTTTCACTGGTTCTTTGTCCTGTGCATATAAAGTATCCTTCCAATCAGACCAAGTATACCCTATAGCATGTTTTTTACCTCGCTCTGATAATAACCAATCCGCCAAATTCAAATACTTTTTGTCATTGGTAACACGGTATAATTTTACTAAGGCCAATTCTAATTCTTGGTGCCCTGTTACCCAATTTCTTTTTCCAGGTCCAAAAACGGAATCGAAATAGTTTGCCCACTTAATAACTACATCTAAAAACTTTCTTTTTCCAGTAGCATCATAATAAGCTACTGCAGCTTCAATCATATGACCTCCGCAATAGTCCTCATGCATACTCATATCAGACCATCTTTTTTCCAACCCTGTTAAAGTATAAAAAGTATTTAAATATCCATCTTGCAATTGTGCACTTGCAATTTTATCAATCCACTCATCGGCCTTTGCCTCTAATGCTTTGTCCTTATTTGTTTTGATAGAATAAGCCATGGCTTCAATCGCTTTATATACGTCTGAGTCATCATAAAAAATACCTTCGTGTTTTTCTCCTCTGTTTCGAGCCACTTTTTCAAAGTTTCTTATGCGCCCTGTTTTTTCCTCTGTTTGATAAATACAAGCTGCCAAAGTTTTGGTAGCGACTAAATCCATTTTTGGTTTCCAAAATGCATCCGACACATTTACTTTTGAAAAATTGACTGGTTCTATTTTTACATGTGAACTTTGGGCACTAATTTGAACCACAATAAATAGGCTTAATGTTAGGACATATTTTTTCATGGAATTTTATTTTAAATTCATTGCGAAATTTGATGTATTGAAAATAAACAAAAAATGATTCTAATAAATTAATAATTGTCCTGCCTTGCCATTAATGATTATAAACCGATGACTATACTATTGATAATCAGAGTAAAGCCAAACTTATAACTTATCCCTAATATAATAGTCAATTCATGTAAATTTGCGATATGGATGTAAAAATGGAGCCTTCTTGGAAGAAAGCCTTGTCGCATTTATTTGATAAGCCTTATTTTTTGCAAATTGCCACGCATTTGAAAACCGAGCGCGCCACTAAAACTATTATATATCCTAAAGGCAATCTAATATTTAATGCCTTTAACCAAACCCCTTATGATAAAGTAAAAGTGGTTATTTTAGGTCAGGATCCATATCATAATCCGGGTCAAGCGATGGGTTTAAGCTTTTCAGTTCCTGAAGGTATTAAACCACCTCCTTCCTTAATGAATATTTACAAGGAACTCAATAAAGATATTGGCTTAGCAATACCTACTACTGGCGATTTAACCAAGTGGGCAAATCAAGGGGTGTTGCTTTTAAATGCTGTAATGACAGTTAGAGAAAATGAACCTGCTAGCCATGGTAAAATTGGATGGATGGAATTTACCAATGATATCATCAAACATTTGTCCAGCGAAAAAAAAGGCATTGTATTTTTATTGTGGGGGAACTTTGCACAGCAAAAACAAATTTACATAGATGCTACAAAACATAAAATTTTAAAAGCAGCCCACCCTTCCCCTTTAAGCGCACACAATGGCTTTTTTGGATGCAAACATTTTAGTTTATCTAATGAATATTTGGCAAATAATAATATAGACCCCATTGATTGGAAACCTTAATGATAAGATTAAAATGACATTGATTAAAAATATATTCGCGCGCATATTAGCCATTTGGGCCTTATTCGTTTTTGCTTCAACCATGTTTTTATTTTTTCCATTTTACTTGGTATGCTTTTTAATTCCTGATCCACAAAAAACAAGATACCATCGATTTATATCAAGAATCTGGATGGGTCTATTTTTATTTTTAGTGGGGGTCACATTTAAAGTCACTGGAAAATCAATTTTTGACGGCTTGGAAAATGCAGTCGTTGTTTGCAACCATAATAGTTTAATTGACATTCCAGTAAGCACCCCCTTTTTAGCCAGAGCCAATAAAACAATTGCAAAAAAAAGTTTTGTGTATGTCCCTTTATTTGGCTGGATTTATCAGTTTGCCTCCGTAATTGTTGATCGAAAAAGTAACGAAAGCCGTCGCAAAAGCTATGAAGAAATGAAACGCGTATTAGACAATGGATTAGATATGCTTATTTATCCGGAAGGCACACGAAACAAAACAAATAACCCATTAAAATCATTTTACGATGGCGCATTTAAATTGTCTGTGGATACTGGGAAACCCATTGTTCCAGTGGTCATTTTAAATACGAAAAGAATTTTACCCGCAAAACCCCTTTTATATTTAAGGCCCGGAAATATAATACTGAACATTCTACCTGCGATATCACCAATAGGCCACAGTACAGAATCTTTAAAAAATTTGGTATTTGAAATTATGGCTGATCATTATGAGAAAAACAATAAAGCTTAAAAATTAATAGTAACATTTCGTTGACTATTAGAAGTTATATTATTACGCGATTTAACTAATAGGAAGATGAGGAGAATGTTCTACTTCTATTAATTTTCAAGTCCCTAAGTATCCCTGATTTTGGATTCACAGAAATACTAAATGACTTATACAATCCTATCGGAGTTACATTTATGGCTAATTGCCAACAATGCATTTCCCTTGTTATAAACATACTTAATTGTTGTATGCTTCGCTTTGCAACATCTATATATCCCGTACCACCCAACTTCCATTTAGGGGTAATACTAAAATCACCATTAAAATTCAAGCTTGAATAGGTATTAATTTGGAATCCAGAATAATCTGGTTTCATGTATCTTGAAAATTGAAAGGAATACGATAAAGTTAATGTCCATGGAATATTAAAATCAGTAAACTCAGCCGGATTTGATTTTGCATACTGTAATTGCCTTTGTTGCTCATCAGGGGTCATGAATGGATCAATAGGAATATCTTTTTGCTTTGTTTCCTTTCCGTCGGTTGATTTACTTTTAAAGGAAGTGGAAAAGGAAACTCCCCCACTAGTAATATTACCAAATTTTAATTTTGTCGGATCAAAGTCAAGTTTATTCACCCGAAATCCTTGTTTATCCGTTTGATAAGGATCCATTGTCAAATTGGAAGTAATATTTAAATTTTCAAATAAGGTGGTTCGCATGTAGATATTAAAATTACCTAAAGCAAAACTATCTGCTAAAAAATTATAACTCGAGTTAAATCCAAACCCTTCAATTAATTTAACTTTCTTAAAAGCACCTTCCGTGGTATCTTTTTTATCCTTCATTTTCATCTCCAATAAATTATCTACCCCAAAACCCATTCCACCAAAATTGCCTTCCGAATAACCACCCCCAATACCGCCATCATATTTTGAAAAACGATAATTCCGCCCCGTTGAGTCTATTTGTGTAGTGTAATGATAGGAAGCTGCTAAATCAGGTGTATAACTCATCGATATACTTGGCCTAACCTCATGTCGGATGGCTTGGATATTACTATTTTTTTTGAATTTATAGGTACCAAAAATTCTTGAAGCTGTTCCTAAACTAAAACTCATATTTGGCGCTCTATAAAATCCACGACTAATGGAAGTATCTACTTGCTTTGTTTTATTATTCCAGGTTTTAATACTTTGTTGTCCAAACCACTTTTCTTCAAATGAAATACCGGGTGTAATTGTAACAGGCCCTAAGGAAGGCAATGACAAACTAATTGGAATACTATGTTGCGCACCCCATTGCATGGTATCTAATAATTTATTAAAGTTTACAGCTGAATCATAAAATGACAATTGATTTTGAAAACTACCATTATAACCTATCCCTAACTTTTCATACCACTTACCAGCACCAATCTGATCCTTGGATTGAAATGGATAAATAGTGATTGCATTAAAATTAATGTTCGGTAAACTCATATTAACCAATCCTAAATTATTATTTTGGTTGTGGTTTAAGTTAACTGATAAATTGTATTTATTATCCCAACTTTTTGTATAACTAACGGAAGAACTTATTTGGTTTTGAAAATTCTGAAATGGATTATTTAACAACAACCTGTTATACTTTGTACTTCCAAAGTTTACATTCGCTGAAAAGGAAGTACCTGGCCTTGCACGTTGGTCCATGGAGTGCGTCCAGTTGATCATAAATGTTCGGCCGCCTGTATACTCTTGATTGATCGCAGCATTCCTATTTAAGATGCGCGTATTTTGCAAACTCAAATTAAAATTACCCATGTATTTATATCGCATGATATACTTACTGTTTAAATTTAAATTCCATCCGCCGTAAGAGTAAATATTTGTTCTAAGGGTTGCATCAAAATTGTCACTGAGTA
>JBEATG010000239.1:0-2551 GCA_041162035.1 Bacteroidota bacterium | reverse complement strand
CTTATAAAGCTTTATTAAATGGTACGGACCTAGGATACGAATTTGGCTTAGGATTGAGTTTTTATTTAAAGTATGTAACCATATCGCCAGAACTTAAATTCTCATATGGGTTAACAAATTTAAAAAACAATTCAGGAACAGGTCCTGAATCCTTACTCAATAATGTAGATAAAATAAACGCAAACTTTATTTATTTCACTATCCATCTTGAAAACTAGATTCGATGTGCAACTATATCATTAAAAATGCCATTATCGTTAATGAAGGAAAAAAAATGAATGGGGATGTTCTCATTAAAGATGGCCGTATTGATAAAATTGGAACAACCATTGAAACACCTAATGGCATCACTGAAATTAATGCCGAGGGCATGTATCTAATACCTGGCGCTATTGATGATCAGGTACATTTTAGAGAACCGGGTTTAACGCATAAGGCAAGTATTTATACAGAATCTAAAGCAGCGGTTGCTGGTGGTGTTACTAGCTTTATGGAAATGCCCAATACGGTGCCCCCTGTTTTTAACCAAACATTATTGGAAGACAAATATCAAATTGGTGCTCAAAATGCACTCGCTAATTACTCTTTTTTTATGGGTACTTCTCAGGATAATTGGGAAGACGTATTACGGACCAATGAAAAGAAAAATGAGGTTTGTGGTGTAAAAATATTTATGGGGTCTAGTACAGGAAATTTACTGGTAGACAACCCACTTGTTTTGGAAAAAATATTTGAAGGTTCTGAACTATTGATTGCCACCCATTGCGAAGAGGAAAGTATTATTAAAAAAAATAAGGCAGCACTCGAAGCGGTTAAACCGATACTTGAACCCTCAGACCATCCTATTATCCGTAACGAAGAAGCTTGTTTTGAGTCCTCCTTCAAAGCAATTCAGTTAGCAAAAAAATTTAATAGCCGTTTACATATTTTACACATAAGTACCGCGAAGGAATTACAGTTATTTTCAAATATGCTTCCTTTAGCCGACAAACGTATTACCTCAGAAGTATGTGTACATCATTTACATTTTACTGCCGACGATTATGCTACTAAAGGCAATTTAATTAAATGTAACCCTGCTATAAAAGCACCTGAAAATAAAGCAGCTTTATGGGAAGGTTTATTGAATGACCAATTAGATGTTATTGCAACCGACCATGCACCACATACCTGGGATGAAAAGCAAGGCGATTATGCACATGCACATGCAGGACTGCCATTAGTGCAACACCCCGTTATGTTGATGATGAAATATGTAAAGGAAGGTAAGTTGACCATTGAGAAAATGGTGGAAAAGATGAGTCATGCTGTTGCCACCTGTTTCCAAATAAAAGAACGCGGGTTTATTAGAGAAGGTTATTACGCCGACTTGGTATTAGTAAAGGAAGCACCCTATATAATTACGAACGAAAATATTTTATATAAATGCGGATGGAGTCCGCTTTTAGGAACGCAATTTCCTTATCAAATTCACGCCACATTTGTGAATGGCCATTTGGCTTATCAGGAGGGTAAATTTGATGAAAGTCAAAAAGGCCATCGTATTCAATTTGCCAGAAGCTAAATACAATTTGTATGCTGGTAGATAAAATTACATTAAAAGATATCGGCTTATTTGATACAGATGAATCGGAAGGCCTTATTTCACATCTTAATTTTTGCAAATCCAATGGCGGTAAGGAGCAGTTAGATCAATATCTTGCGCATCCATTAAATTCTATTGAAGCCATAGAAAAGCGCCAAAAGGCGATTGTTGTTTTTATCAAAGAAATTGACTTTGTACATGAAATGAAAATCACCAATGGTACTACCCTAGTGATTGAAAAGTTTTTTGGAACTGCATTTAAACCCATCCCAACACAAATTAGTTATCCTGGTGCCTATTGGTACCAATATATCAATGGCGCTGACTATGCCTTATTAAAATATTCACTAGAGCATCTAATCCTGTTTTATGAAAATTTAAATAATTGGCTACTTGTTTTTGAAAATAAAAACGAAAACCCAATTGTTGCTCATTTGGTTCAAAATATAAAAAAATTAGTGCAGCATCCGTCTTTAGCCAACTTAAATACACAAAGCACTTTAGCCAATCCACAAAAACTGCTAATGCTGGCTTATTTTTTTCGGAACCATTATAAAAATAATACCTTACAATTACTGCAGTATTTTTTTGAACTAGATGCCTATTATAGTATGGCAATGGCAACAAAAAAATTCAATTTTGTTTTTCCAACTTGGATCAAAAGTGAAACACCCCTCCTTGAAGTAGTATCAGGGATTCATCCACTGGTTCCAAATCCCGTTGATAATACCATTTCACTTTCGAGTCAAACTAATTTGTTTTTTTTAACTGGGGCCAATATGGCTGGCAAAAGTACCTTCATTAAAACATTGGGCATTGTGATTTATTTAGCACATGTGGGTATTGGAGCGCCGGCAAAAAAAGTGACCCTATCTTTATTTGACGGACTTATTACCAATCTAACCATTGCCGACAATGTAGTCAAAGGGGAAAGTTATTTTTTTAATGAAGTACAAAGAATAAAAA
>JBEATG010000161.1:0-11618 GCA_041162035.1 Bacteroidota bacterium | reverse complement strand
ATTTATTGCTACAAAAAACACATACGGTTCATTTTGGTAAAATTGAATTTGAAAATATTGTGGTTGATGAAGTAGTAGTCACCATATATCGCGCACCTAAATCATATACAGGTGAGGAGGTGGTTGAAATTTCATGTCATGGTTCTCCTTTTATTCAAGACAGTTTATTGCAATTAATGATACAGGAGGGCGCGCGACTTGCCAAACCAGGTGAATTTACGCAAAGGGCTTTTTTGAATGCGAAACTGGATTTGACACAAGCGGAAGCGGTAGCAGATTTAATTGCGAGTAATACAGAGGCATCCCGTCAAGCCGCTTTGTATAATTTAAAAGGGGGATTTTCAGATGATTTAAAATTGATGCGTGAAAAACTAATTAAATTTTCTGCGTTGATTGAATTGGAACTTGATTTTTCACAGGAGGATGTTGCATTTGCTAATAAAAAGGAGTTGGAAGTTTTAGTGCAACAATTACAATTGAAAACAAATATATTATTAGAATCCTTTAAGTTAGGAAACGTAATAAAGAATGGGGTACAAGTGGCCATCGTAGGGAAGCCTAATGCAGGAAAATCTACCTTATTAAATACCTTATTAAATGAGCAAAGAGCATTAGTGAGTGAAATTCCTGGTACCACTAGGGATACGGTGGAAGAACTTTTGAATATTGATGGTGTATTGTATAAGTTAATTGATACAGCTGGTATCAGACAGCAAACTGGAGATGTGATTGAACAAATGGGTATCGACAAGAGTAAGGAAAAAATAATTCAAGCAGATATTGTGATTGCATTGTTTGATGTAAACACAACAACCCCGGAACAAATAAATACATGGGAACAGGAGATTGGCTTAGATAAAATTATCTTGGTGGGGAATAAAATGGATTTGACTACTGCGGATATTGAAACCAATTTTAATAAGTTTAAAAATATTGTTTTCATTTCAGCAAAAGATAAAAATAATATTGATGCATTAACACAAGCCATCACACAAAAAGTGGTAGGAGATCAATTAAAAAAAGAAGGTACGATTGTTACCAATGCAAGACATGTAAGTTCCTTAAAAAAATTATTACTTGCATTGAATGATGTTGAAACAGGATTAATACAAAATGTGACTGGCGATTTACTCGCATTAGATATTCGACAAGCCCTACATTATTTAGGCACCATTACAGGTGAAATCACCAGCGAAGATCAATTGGATTTTATTTTTTCCAAATTCTGTATTGGAAAGTAAAGAGGTTTACTAAAATTCAATGTAAACCATTCGTAATTATTATCTTTGCATCGCTTAACTAACACTTGTTATTTTAAATTTTTATGATTGGTGAATTTGATGGAATAATTCCCCGTATTGATAATTAATGATAATTTAATACAGGGAGTTTATTTTGTAAAATAAACAAAGACAATTATATACATATTAATTAATAATAAATATGATTAATTGTGTATGTTTTACACCTATTTTTAATAAATTACAAGTGTGTAAAATGTACACATTACCACGAATTGCTGAAATTGATTGCTTGATAAATGAAAAAACTACTTGCTTTGTTTTTTTTAACAACAGTAATGAATGCCAATGGGCAGCTATTAAAAACCGATCCGAATTTTATTTTGGAGTCGAGCAACAATCTTTTGATTACCGCTGATGCAAATAAGGGAAATAAAAATTTACAAAATTTTACGGGCGATGTTTATGTTCATATTGGTGTCATCACCAACCTAAGCGCCAATAGTAGTGCTTGGAAATATGTACCTAGTTTTTCAGTTTGGGGTGGAACGGATGCTAGAATTAAATGTACAGCAATTGGTAACAATAAATGGACCTATACGATTCCAGGAACGATTCGTTCATTTTTTGGCATTACGGATGCTTCAGAAAAAATATTAAAAATTGCCATTTTATTTAGAACAGCAGCTGGTGTTAAACTAGCGAATGAAGATAATTCAGATATGTTTTTAACAGTGGTAGATAATCAATTTCAAGTTAAAATTGATACACCATTCCTGCAACCGCTTTACCAGCCTCAGTATGAAGCAATAAAAAAAGGATTAGGCGATACTTTATTTATCAATGCAAAGTCAAGCAGTGACGCAACTTTGTCTATATATTTCAATGACACTTTGTTAAAGTCAATGACCAACACAAGTTCATTATCTGCTTTTAAAATTGTGAATCGACTCGGAACACAAAAAGTATTGGTGGTAGGTGATAATGGTTCAACAACGTCAAAGGATTCATTGGGTTTTTTAGTAGCGGGTGCTATTTCAATCAAGGATTTGCCTACAGGCGTAACTGATGGGATTAATTATCATGCAGGGGATACTTCTGTAACCTTGGTTTTATATGCGCCTAAAAAAACGAGCGTCACTGTGATCGGTGATTTTAATAATTGGACCCCTACCTTATCGGATGTGATGAATATGACAAAAGATAGTACACGTTTCTGGATAAAAATCAATGGTTTAAAAGCGGGACAGGAATATGCATACCAATATTTGATTGATGATAATTTAAGGGTGGCTGATTACAATACTGAAAAAATATTAGATCCTAATAATGATGCGGGCATACCTGCGACTACCTACCCTAATTTAAAAGCCTATCCAACGGGCAAAACAACAGGTATTGTAGGAATTTTGCAAACTGCCAAGCCTAAATACCAATGGAAGGATGCAGGTTTTGTCAGACCCAATAAAAAGAATTTAGTTATTTACGAATTACTATTGCGCGACTTTCTACAAAACAAAAATTTTCAAACTTTAAAGGACAGTTTGAACTATTTTAAAAAATTGGGCATCAATGCTATTGAGCTGATGCCATTTTCAGAATTTGAGGGAAATGATAGTTGGGGTTATAATTCAAGCTTCTTTTTTGCACCTGATAAATTTTATGGCACTGAAATGGCGATCAAGGAGTTTATTGATTCGGCGCATGCCAAGGGAATTGCAGTGATTATGGATATGGTTTTAAATCATGTGTTTGGATCTGCTCCTTTAGCACAAATGTATTGGGACAGCAAAGCAAGTGCCCCTGCAGCAAACAATCCCTGGTTAAATACAGCTGCTAAACATCCCTTTAATGTAGGTAATGACTTTAATCATGAATCTCCTGCAACCAAACAACTAGTTTCAAGCGTGGTTAAACATTGGCTTACACAATATCATATAGATGGCTTTAGATGGGATTTGTCCAAAGGCTTTACGCAAAAAAATAATCCAACAGATGTCAATGCTTGGGGTGCATATGATGCATCTCGTGTGGCTATTTGGAAAAATATTTATGATACCATGCAAAAGGCATCTGCTAATAGCTATTGTATTTTAGAGCATTTTGCGGATAATGCCGAGGAAAAGGAATTATCAGATTATGGTATGCTATTGTGGGGTAATGCCAATCATAATTTTAATCAAGCAACCATGGGTTTTAATACAGATGCCTCTTTTAATTATGCTTTTGCTAATGGACGTGGTTGGAACCAACAACATTTGGTGACGTATATGGAAAGCCATGATGAAGAAAGATTAATGTATAAAAATATCATGTATGGAAATACGAGTGGTGCTTATTCAACACGTGATTTGGCTACTGGCTTAAAACGTAATGAAATGGCTGCTGCATTTTGGGCTTTAACACCCGGTCCAAAAATCATGTGGCAATTTGGGGAATTGGGGTATGATTATTCTATTAATACTTGTACGGACTTATCGGTGAATAATAATTGTCGTTTAGCTGTGAAGCCTATTAAATGGGATTATTTAGCGAACACCAATCGAAAAGGGTTGTACAATGCCTACGCACAATTTTTAAAATTGAGAAATAACCCTTCCTATACGAACGACTTCATTTCAAATAAATATACAGTTACTTCATCAGGTGTAGTCAAATCGATGCAATTAAATGGGGACTCTATTAAATTAGTGGTGTTGGGTAATTTTGATGTTA
The DNA here is from genome assembly GCA_041162035.1 of Bacteroidota bacterium. Classification (GTDB taxonomy): domain Bacteria; phylum Bacteroidota; class Bacteroidia; order Chitinophagales; family Chitinophagaceae; genus Sediminibacterium. Next base: position 7,662 of record JBEATG010000161.1, on the reverse strand, counting down.
ATCCTGCTACAGCTAATGTAGCCTTCCCAAGCGATGGTATTTGGTACAGTATGTATTCAAATAAGTACCAATCGGTCGTGGGTGGAAGTGCATCTGTTACCTTACAACCTGGCGAGTATTATGTGTACGCAAATAAAAATATATCTACGGTGACCATCACCAATGTATTGAATAAGGATATGCCGGAATTAAAAATTCCTGTGACCATTACCCCAAATCCTTTAAGATCAAGCGCCACGATTAACTACCAATTAACGGAAAGCGGTCAATTAAGTATACAAGCGTATGACATGAATGGAAATGATTGCGGTGTGTTATATACTGGCTATCAACAAAAAGGAAGCCAACAATTTATTATTAATAAAAATGCACGCATGCAAATGCCGGGCATGTATTTTATATCCATCACTTTAAACCAAAAACAAAAAATAAATAAACTTTTAATTACAAATTAACAATTCTTAAACTTGAAATCGTAAATCTATGAACATGAAAAAAACACTTGTTGCTTTGTTGCTAGCAGTTATCTGCTTGCCAGCATTTGCACAAGATCGTACGGTTACTGGTAAGGTAACCGACGCCAAAGATGGATCTCCTTTGGTTGCAGCCTCTGTCGTTGTAAAAGGAACTAATAAAGGAGTGAGTACATCTTCGGATGGTACTTTTTCTTTAAAAGTGACTGGTACAGAAAATACAGTGGTAGTTTCATTTTTGAACTATGCAGCTAAGGAAGTATCTATCGCAGGTCAAACTAACATTAATGTTGCTTTGACACAAAACTCCGATCAATTAAGCGATGTTGTCGTAATTGGTTATGGTTCCGTTCGCAAAAAAGACTTAACAGGAAGTGTTGCTAACATTTCTTCCAAGGATTTTGTGAAAGGACAATTAACGAGTCCAGAACAATTAATTGCTGGTAAAGTAGCGGGTGTGCAAATAACTTCAAACGGTGGTGCGCCTGGTGCAGGAAGTACCATCAGAATTAGAGGCGGTGCTTCGCTTAATGCAAGTAATGATCCTTTAATCGTTATTGATAACGTTCCTTTAAGTAATAATGGGATTGCAGGTGTTGCAAATCCTCTTGCTTTAATTAACCCAAATGACATTGAGTCGTTTACTATTTTAAAGGATGCATCTGCAGCAGCGATCTATGGATCTCGTGCTTCGAATGGTGTAATTATCATTACTACTAAAAAAGGCGCACAAGGAAAAACGAAGTATAATTTTAGTTCTCAAACTTCTGTTGGACAAGTGGCTAACTATGTGGATGTGTTAACTGCTGATGAGTTTACTGAATATGTAAACGCAAATGGTACTGCAGCACAAAAGAATTTATTAGGAACTGATAAAACAGATTGGCAAAAACAAATTTATCAAAGTGCAGTAACTTTTGAAAATAACTTTAGCGCTTCTGGTGCTACTAAGTTGATGCCTTACCGTTTTTCAGTAGCTTCTTTATCACAAGAAGGGGTATTGAAAACTGGTAAATTAGATAGAACAACTGTTGGTTTAAATTTAAGCCCACGCTTATTCAAGAATGCATTAAAAATTGACTTGAATGCTAAAACATCTTTTAGTAAGAGCCGTTTTGCAAATGAAGGCGCAATTGGAACTGCTGTTAGTTTTGATCCTACTAAGCCGGTATATTCTTCAAATGCTGCTTCGTTTGGTGGTTTTTATGAGTGGCTGGATGCAGGTTCAACTACTGGCTTAGCTGGCTTAGCACCAAAAAATCCAGTAGGATTATTAATGCAAAGACAGGATTTAAGTAATGTGAACAGAACCATTGCGAATGCTGATATTGATTATACTTTACCCTTCTTTAAGGACCTAAGATTACATACGAATGTGGGTATTGATATTTCCAATGGTTCAGGTACCATTTTTATACCTGGAACAGCTGCCTCATCTTTCAAACGTTTTAATGGCAAGGGTGGTGTTAACAATGAATACAAACAAGAAAATTCCAACTTATTAGCTGAGTCTTACTTGAACTATTCAAAATATGTCGACAATATCCAAAGTAAATTTGATGTGGTTGCGGGTTATGCGTATCAAGAATTTAAATCAAAGAATTTTAATTTCAATGATTTAACAGAAGATGGCACTGTGGTAACTGCACCTAATTTCCCTTTTGATATTCCTGAAAACAGATTAGTATCATTTTATGGTAGATTTAACTATGCATTAAAAGGTAAATATTCATTCACTGGAACAATTCGTCAAGATGGATCTTCAAGATTCAATGCGGATAACCGCTTTGCAACCTTCCCTTCCTTTGCAGCAGCTTGGAACTTAGCGGAAGAGCCTATGTTTAAGCAATCTAAAGTAATTTCTGCATTGAAATTAAGATTTGGTTATGGTGAAACTGGACAACAGGATGGTATTGGTAACTATGACTACTTATCCTATTATGCTTTAAGTGGACAACAAGGTAAATACCAATTTGGAAATACATTCTACAACATGTATGCGCCAGGAGGTTATTATGGCGGAAGGAAGTGGGAGCAAACAGCAACTACTAACTTGGCCTTAGATTTTGGTTTATTCAATAATAAGTTAACGGGTAGTTTAGATATTTACAAAAAAGTAACTTCTGATTTATTAAACTTAGTAGGACAACCTGCAGGTGCGAACTTCTCTAACCAAGTGATCGCGAATGTAGGCGATATGGAAAATAAAGGCGTTGAATTAAGCTTGAATTTACAAGCTGTAAATAAGGCTGATTTCAACTGGGATTTAGGTTTTAACATTACCTACAATGAAAATAAAATTACCAACTTAACTATTTCCCCAGATCCTAATTATCCTGGTAATAAATTTGGCGGTATTTCTGGTGGTGTAGGAAACACGATCATGATTAATTCCGTTGGATACAACAGAGGATCTTTTTATGTTTTCCAACAAGTATATGATGCTGCAGGAAAACCAATTGAAGGATTATTTGTAGATCGTAATAAGGATGGTGTTATCAATGATAAAGACCAATACCAATACCAAAGTGTGGATCCTAAAATTTTCTTAGGATTTACATCTAATATGACGTACAAAAAATGGAATGCTGGTTTTGTTGTAAGAGCTAACGTTGGTAACTACATGTATAATAACGTGTATAGCACTTTAGGTACTTTCAGAGCCATTTCAAGTTTAGCGACGCATAATGGTAATGCTTCAAGAAATATTTTAGAAACAGGCTTTACACAAAATGGGGTGAATCAATTAATGAGTGATTATTATATTCAAAATGCTTCCTTCTTAAGAGTAGACAATATCAATATTGGCTACAATGCAGGTAAAGTATTTAAGGATAAAGCAAATTTAAGATTTACCGCTAATATTCAAAATGCATTCCTTATTACTAAGTACAAAGGATTGGATCCTGAGATTGGTAATGGTATCGATAATAATTTTTATCCTAGACCTCGTGTATTTGCATTGGGCTTAAATTTTGATTTTTAATCAATACAAAACAAACAACTATGAAAAATAATTTATACAAAGTTGGGTTAACGTTGAGTTTTGTTGCAATCCTATTTGGAGCTTGCGTAAAAAAACTTGATGTATTACCCACAAATGACATCACTGCCGATGTGGTTTATAGCTCGGTTGATGGTTACAAAAAGGCTTTTGCTAAAGTTTATGGCGCCTTTGCACTGGGTGGAAATAATGGTGCAAATGGTGGCGGTGATATTCAAGGTATCGATGGTGGATTTTCGGATTTCTTCCGTCTTTATTGGAATGCACAAGAATTACCTACAGATGAAGCAGTCGTTGCATGGGGCGATGCAGGTTTACCTGATTTTCACAAAATGAACTGGTCTGCGAATAACCAATTCATCAAAGCATTATACTACCGCTCATTTTATCAAATTACGGTAGCGAATGATTTTATCAGACAAGCTAGCGATGCAAATCTTGCAAAAAGAGGAATCACTGGAACGGATGTGGATAATATCAAAAGATTCAAAGCGGAAGCAAGATTCTTGAGAGCTTATCAGTATTCCGTATTAATGGATTTATTTGGAAGCCCTGCTTTCATTACAGATTCAGTTGCCATGGGTAGTGAATTACCTAAGCAAATTTCAAGAGGGGATCTTTTCGCCTTTGTTGAAAAAGAGTTAAAGGAAATTGAACCCTTACTTGCTGCACCAAAAGCAAATGAGTATGGTAGAGCGGATCAAGCTGCTGCTTGGGCGTTACTTGCACGTAATTATTTAAATGCAAAAGTATATACCGGGGCAGATAAAAATACCGATGCAATCACTTACGCAAGTAAGGTAATCGCAGTAACTGGTTATAGTTTATTGCCTGATTACACTAAATTAATGAGAGCAGATAATAACTTAAACAACCCTGAATTTATTTTAACCATTAACTATGATGGTAAATTCACCACCAACTGGGGAGGTACCACTTTCTTAACACACGCTGCGGTGGGTGGTAATATGAAGGCTTCTGATTTTGGTATTGATGGTGGATGGGGTGGTATTAGAACAACTAAAGGCTTAGTGAACACATTTTCCTATGACTTAAACTTACCTGCGGTAACATCTACTTTAGGTACTGCAAGTAAATATGGTTTGGTGGGTTCAGCGGTAAACAACTGGGGCGCAACGCCTGATGTTCCTTTTTACCCAACATCAGTTGCTGGCGTATTTGTTGCTTATGTTAAATTTTTAAGTGGTGATTGGAAAATCAGAGTAAATAATGATTGGTCCGAAAACTACGGGGATAACGGCGCTAATTTATCCTTGGAAGCGAATGGTGATAATATGAAAACGGATGCTGGCTTTTACAAAGTAGTGTTAACTGTTAAACCAGGCGCTTTATCTTATACTGTTTCAAATCCTGACCAACGTGCGCAGTTCTTTACAGGAAACAATGGCGTTGAAATAAATGATATTGGTGACTTTAAAGATGGTTATGCTATTACTAAATTTAAAAACATTAAAAGCGATGGTTCTAATGGGTCAGATGCAACGCAGGTTGACATTGATATGCCATTATTCCGCTTAGCTGAAATGTATTTAATTTATGCAGAAGCTGTTAAGCGTGGCGGTGGCGGTGGATCAGATGCGACTGCTGTATCTTATATCAATAGATTGCGTGAGCGTGCGATTGGTAACAAGAGCGGTAATGTCACCACTTATACCCTTGATATGATTTTGGATGAAAGAGCGCGTGAGTTGTATTGGGAAGGTTTCAGAAGAACAGATTTAATCCGTTTTGATGATAAATTCACAACAAGCACTTATGTTTGGCCTTGGAAAGGAGATACAAAAGCTGGAAAGGGTGTTGAATCTTGGAGAAAGATTTACCCAATACCAACGGACGATCTTACTGCAAATCCAAATTTAAAGCAGAATCCTAATTATTAATTTAGATTTATTTCTTTAAAATGAAAAACATGAAAACAATAATAAATAAAATCCTACTAGTAGTCACTTTTGGTGTGCTACTTATCGCTTGTAATAAAGAAGGCGAAATGGTAAAATTGGGTACCACAGCGGTGCCAGGGGTATTAACTACTTCTGTAAGTACAGTGGTACTTACAAAACCAAACTTAACAATGGAAGCATTTAAAGCTAGCTTTACGCCAGCAGATTTTGGATTTAATGCTGCAGCTACTAACACTTTACAAATTGCAAAAGCGGGTACTAGTTTTGCAGGAGCTAAGGAAATTATCCTTGAAGCAGGAGTAACTTCAAGGTCTTTAACTCATTTAGAATTAAATGATATTTTACTTGCAATGAACTTTGTGCCTGAAGTGGCTGCAAGTGTTGAATGCAGAGTGAAATCAACCATTTCAACAAGTGTTGCAGCTGTTTATACCAATGTAAAAACAATGAGCGTTACACCTTTTGCATTGAAAGGTACTTTGTATATGCCAGGTGCTTACCAAGGCTGGGATCCAACCACAGCGGATAGTTTAGTATCTGCTACTGGTGATGGCGTTTACAAAGGAGTCATCTTATTTACTGCTGCTGCGCAAGAATTTAAATTGCTAAAGAAAAAGTCATGGGGTGCGCCTGAATATGGAGCTGGATCTACTGCAGGAAGTATTGCTGTAGCTGGTGGAAATTTAGTAGGACCTAGTGCATTTACAACAGATGGCGTTACTTATGCTACTGAAAGCTTTTTAGTAACTGCTGATTTGAATACCAATAAAATTGTTTACGAATTACAATCATGGGGTTTGATCGGATCTGCTACTTCAGGTGGATGGGGATCAGATGTAAATATGAAGTGTAATAACAACAATGGCAAATGGTCATTGACTACAACTTTGGTTGCAGGTGAGGTTAAGTTTAGAAGAAACCACAACTGGGGTGTTAACTTAGGTGGCTCAGGTGGTGTATTGAGTGATGGTGGTGCAAACATTGCTGTTGCTGCTGCTGGATCTTATACATTTGTTTTAGACCCTGTTGCTAAAACCTATACAATGGTTAAGAACTAGTACAAGTTTTTGTATAATTTTTAAACCCTTCCTTCGCAAATGCGGAGGAAGGGTTTTTTATTTTAAGGCGCTTTATATTTATTGAAGGAATTGGTGGGGAGGGCATCGTATTGATAATTTATCTATTGCTTTGGATTAATTCAAAAACGCATCCATCGCTACCGTCGGTTTACCATCATTTGAAAAAGCGCCCATATTATATCCCTGCCAATTATTATGACATTGCGGTTCCCAATAAAATACACCCAAGCCCATTTGATTAGGAAGGGACTTATTTTTTTTAATAAGTTCAGTTAAAAAATTTTTGCATTCAGCGGCTCTTGTAACATCCATACCCACTTCGCTTATCATAATGGGTTTGCCATAGCGGGCAATCATATCTAACATATTGTTATAGCATTGGTCTGTGGTAGCTTTCCATGTATTGGCGTCAGGATATAATGACATGGCAATGATGTCATAATCTACTTTATTCGTTTTTAAGCCATCAAACATCCATCGAAACATTGCATTGTCATACCCATTGGAAATATGTACAATAATTTTTGAACTGGGACTTGTTTCTCTCACTGCTTTAGCACCTGCATTTAATAATACAGCAAAATTGTTCATACTTTTTGAAGCCCGACCATCTTCCCAAAGCATACCATCATTGGTTTCATTTCCAATTTGAATCCATGTGGGTGTAATGCCATTATTTTTTAATTGGGTGACTACCTCTTTAGTATAAGTATATAATGTGGTGGTGAGTGCATCAAAATTTAAATTTTTCCAAGTAGCTGGTTTGTTTTGCTTCCCTGGATCGGCCCACCAATCGCTGTAATGAAAATCGATCATAATTTTCATCCCCAAATTTTGCGCTCTTTTCGCTTGTGCAATTACATCACTAGTGCCACAATAAATGGTGGTCGGGTTTACCCATACCCTTAATCGAATCGAATTGATGCCTTTACTTTTTAATAATTCAATACAATCCATTTGCTTGCCAGCAGCATCATAAAATTTTTTACCCTCGTTTTCCATTTGACTCAGCCAGCCAATATCAGCACCCTTCGCGTAAAAACTAGTATCAATTACAATAGGGGTATTGGTGGTATTGGTATTACTCGCTTTAGCGCAAGCACAAAGTAAAAATGCCGACGTTAAAATTGCAAAATGTACATATTTGGACATGCTTATTTTTATTTTAAATATACCACATTATT
>JBEATG010000155.1:0-4365 GCA_041162035.1 Bacteroidota bacterium | reverse complement strand
TCTTGAAATGAAGTCACATAAACAAAAATGTCTTTATTCCAATAGTGCTTGGAAGATGGGTTTGCCGAAAACCCTTCCATCTTATTATTTTTCAATACATCTGGATACAATAAGAAACTATGATCCGATTTTTTTTCTTTAAAGTTTAATTCGAAAAAACGTTTGTCTAAGCCATCCAAAGTGTCTCGTTGATAAGTGACCATATACTTGCCCATATCCGTTTCCACCCCTTCAAATAAGGTGATGTTTTCTCTAGGATTCCCCGTTGGATTGTTTTTAGCATTATCTTCTTTTAAAGGAGATATCCCTGTGGTATTCCAACTTAATACTGTTTTATTGGAAGAGGAGATCAATATACCTAACAATACCATGGTAAATCCAATATGTCCCACACTAGCAGCTGCTGATTTTAATTTACCCTTTAAAATATTGAACCAATAAAAAGCATTTGCGACTATTCCAAATGTAGCAGCCACCACACCCACATATAAAGCACCTAAATAACCAATTCCCTTTTCTTCGTAAGCGATGCCTATAAAATAAAAAATAATGGCGCTTAATAATGCAGTTACGATTAATGGCCATTTAATATTTTTAATAAAATTTTCCGAGCTCGTGGCTTTGAATTTTAGATATTGTCCAATAGCAGTTAAAATTCCAATGATAATGGCAACAAAAATTTGTACTTGATTATGCGCGAAAGCCGGATCCTCCGGTGGCGCAATTTTAGTACCAAATATTTTATTGAATACAGGAATGGAAGTAATGGCAATAATTACTACAGCAGATAAAAATAAAACCAAGGAACCCACCAACATCCAAAATTCACGACTGCTTATTTCATCTTCCTCTTGTGGCTCTTTTAAATCTTTCAATCTGTAAATAAGTAATCCAAAATAAGGAATGACGAAAATTAATAAATAACCAAGTAGTTGTGCATTCATGCCTAAATCAGTAAAGGCATGCACTGAAGTATCTCCTAAAATGCCACTACGTGTTAAAAAGGTGGAATATAAAACCAATAAAAAACTTAATCCTAAAAACAAATAGGTTGCTTTTAAACTGGTGCCTTTTTTCCGGTAAATTAAACAGGTATGAATGCCGGCGACTAACACCAACCAAGGGACCAAGGAAGCATTTTCCACCGGATCCCAAGCCCAATAGCCTCCAAAGTTTAAACTCTCATATGCCCATGCAGCGCCCATCATAATACCTAATCCAAATATCCCCGCCGAAAAAGTAGCCCATGGCAAAGCAGAATCCATCCAGTTGTTATCTTTTTTCAATAACCCTGCTACTGCAAATGCAAATGGTATTGTAGTGGATGCAAAACCTAAAAACAATACGGGTGGATGTATCACCATCCAATAATTTTGTAAAGTAGTATTTAAACCTGTCCCATCTTTTACAAATTGTAAATAATCAGGACGTGATAAAATAGGCCAAGTCATTTCATGTCTCAAAAGTATAAATGGACTACTGCCTAATTTGAAATCAAAAATATACAAGCCAACAATCATTGTTGCCAAACATACCTGCACAAAGTTGATCACCATCATGACCCCATTGATATTCTTCCCCCATTTTTTCGCCTTGGTCATTACAATTAATCCCAAAACAGAATGCCAAAAACTCCACAATAAAAAACTACCTTCCTGGCCTTCCCAAAAACAACTTAATAAATATTGAAATGGTAAGCTTAAATCACTATGTGAATACGCATATTTATATTCAAAAAGATGATTGTAAATAAGATAAAACAAAACAAGGAAACAAGAAACAATCGAAATCGATTCAATGACAAATGCAATTTTTGCTAATTTATTCCAATGAATTTCAGCTTCAATAGTCTGTGAATAAAAAGCTTTTGCAAAAGCAAATGTAGCTACCAAGGCAGCTACAAAAGAAAGTATAGCTAAAAAATAGCCAACTTGGCCAGGAAGTAAATGCTCCCCAAGAAATGTGGTGGTATTCATTAAAATATATAAAATGATTAATTACTAATAGTGACAGGTTGCTCCTGCATTGCATTTGGATTGTCCTTGTATTTGGAAGGGCATTTCATTACAATAGAAGAACATTCAAAAACATCCCCTTGTACTTTTCCTTTTAAAACCAAACGCTCTGACTTTTCCATATCGGTGGGCATGGTATTATGATACACCACGGCAATTTTTCCACCGAGGCTATCCTGTACATGAAATTTTAATAAATTAGGATCCTTTACAGGATCATAATCCACTGGTAATGACTTGTCCATCTTCACGATAAGATTCACAAACTTGCCTTCCTTTTGCTTCGCCGAAGCCACGGTCTCATAACTACTTAAATCACCTGTATAGCTAATTAACACGACTATCGAAATAGCAATTAGGACTAATAAAACAACATGCATTTTCTTCATATTGCAAAGTTAACCAAACTGCGTTAAATTGCACCAAATTTTACATATCTCGAAACCATCCATTATGCGCGTATTTGACTATATCATTGTTTGCAAAAGCCCCGATTACAAAAATGTGGATCGAATAAGCCAATTTATGCTTTTCATATCGGTGATCTCCTTCAGCTATTCCATCCATTTAGGCTTATTTCCCAAGCCTGCATTGATTTTTGCGATCATGACTTCCAGCATTAGTTGGTGGATTTTTTGCATTTTTCAGCGTAAAAGAGGCAGTATGCCCTACTATCGATTGGGCTTGTTGTTTGCCTCCTGGGGCTGGTTTTTACAACCCAATGGCTTAATTATTGCTGGCATCTTCTTAATCGCAGCCCTTTTTGAGCGCCAAGTGAAATTTCCCTATGAAATTGCCGTTGATCCTGCAGGGATTGTGATCAATACCTTTCCCAAAAAGCATATTCCTTGGGCGGCCATCCAAAACTTAATGATAAAAGATGATTATATCACCATTGATTTTAAAAATAATTCCTTGATACAAAAGCAAATTAATGAGCGTGTTTCTGAAGCAATTACTTTGGAATTTAACAGCTTTTGTAAGGAACAAATTCAGACAAATAATCAATAAGCCGTTGTGAGCACCTGATGCTTGCCCAATATTATTCGCACAAAAGTCTCCTATCTAATCCCTTATTAATACCTTTGTCCCATGTCAATAAACGCATCTCCCTTTTTATTATACTCTGATGGCGAAGGGCAAATTTTTGAAGATACAAGTTTGTATGTAGCAGGCAGGGCTGGATGGGATGCCTATCCTATTCCAGTAGAAGATTGGATTGAATTACCCAATGGCGGAAACTTATACGAATTACCAGGCCGTCGTGGCATTGGCATTGATGTGGAAACAGGCGAAATGCGACTTTGCGAACTTGGATGGGCAGTGGCAGCATTTATTCCTCCCGCACACACTGGTTTATACGTTGCTGCTTATGAAACTTTGGAAGATGATGCGCCAACATTACCTTTATTTTGTTACACTGCTGTTGGTTGGTTGGATGGAAAAAACTATGTGCCTGCAGTGCGAATTGAAAAAGATATTAGACAGGATTGTGAAGGATATGATCAAGAAAGAATTGAAACTGGAACACAACAATTACTTTCCTTATATAGTCAAAACCGATTGGTGAAACACTTGATGGAAAACTGTTGTCAAACCTATACCTGTCCGGCAGCGCGTAATTTAGCGATGGGCCGTTGGGAATGTCCCATACCTATTTCACCTGCATGTAATGCCAATTGTATTGGATGTATTTCCTTCCAACCTTTGGATGAAACCATTGTTTCCACCCAAGACCGATTAACCTTTAAACCAACCGCAGCTGAAGTAGTGGAATACACCGTGCCGCATTTAATGTCAGCACCTTTTCCCATTATTAGCTTTGGACAGGGTTGTGAAGGGGAACCTTTATTAATGTGGGAAACCATCAAGGAATCCATTATTGAAATAAGAAAACATACCGACAAAGGAAGCATCAATATTAACAGTAACGGGTCCAATCCAAAAGCTGTTGCAGCACTTGCTGCAGTTGGATTAGATAGCATACGTGTCAGTTTGAATTCAGCGCGTGAGGAAGTGTACAACGCCTACTATCGTCCAAATAATTACACATTTGCAGATATTAAAGAAAGTATTCGTGTGATGTCCGCTGCAGGAAGATGGACCAGTATTAATTATTTTGTATTCCCAGGTATGACGGATAGTGTTGCAGAGTATGAAGCTTTAAGACAACTCATTATTGATACCGACTTGAAAATGATTCAATGGCGTAATTTTAATATTGACCCCGATTGGTATTTAGGAAAAATAGGATTTACTGAAATGGGAGAAATTATGGGCATCAAACAAATGATGGAATTAATTCAAGAAGAATTTCCAAATTTAAAATTTGGTTATTTCAATCCTCCAA
>JBEATG010000146.1:0-6478 GCA_041162035.1 Bacteroidota bacterium | reverse complement strand
GATTTTCTCAGCAGACTTGTCTACCAAGTTGTGATCGTAAGATTGTAATTTTATTCTAATTCTTTGAGACATAGCTATTTTTCCCAAATTATCTTGGGGTTGCAAAGGTAATGGGTTGTGCCGACACATTCAAGAAATATTGCCCTTTTTTTGAAATATTTTTTAAAAAAGATAACTGTACTAAAAAAGCCCCAAAAAGGGGCTTCTTTATATTGATTATCAATGATTTAAAGTCTTCGAAAAAACTATTCGTCATCTTTCACCTTGCCTTTGTTCTTCGCCATCACCTCTTCCGCGATATTGTTCGGTGCTGGGTTGTAGTGGCTAAACTCCATGGTTGAAGTTGCACGACCAGAACTTAATGAACGTAATTGGGTAACATATCCAAACATTTCGCTCAAAGGCACTTTCGCTTTGATAACTTGTAAGTTACCACGGCTATCCATACCTTCTAACATACCACGACGACGGTTTAAGTCACCGGTAACATCTCCCATGTATTGGTCTGGTGTAACTACTTCCACTTTCATGATTGGCTCTAATAAAGTAGGCTTCGCTTTTTTACCTGCATTTCTGAAGGCTGCTTTAGCACATAATTCAAATGACATTGAATCAGAATCCACATCATGGTAGCTACCATCCGTAACACGCACTTTCATGTTGTTCACTGGATAACCCGCTAAAACACCCTGTGTCATTGAAGTTTCAAAACCTTTATTAATTGCAGGAATAAATTCTTTTGGAATAGATCCTCCGAAAATATCATTCACAAATTGGAAATGCTTGTCTTTGTTTTCAGTCAACCATTCTAGATCTGCTGGTCCAATTTCAAATTCGATATCGGCAAATTTACCACGACCACCTGATTGCTTTTTCAACACTTCACGGTGCTCAATCATTTTACCGAATGACTCTTTGTAAGCTACCTGCGGATTACCTTGGTTGATTTCTACTTTAAATTCACGACGCATACGATCTACAATAATCTCAAGGTGTAATTCACCCATTCCTGATAAAATTGTTTGACCAGTATCTTCGTCTGTTTTAACACGTAAAGTAGGATCTTCCTCAACTAACTTAGCAATCGCCATACCCATTTTATCAACGTCAGCTTGCGTCTTAGGCTCAACAGCTACCGAGATAACCGGTTCTGGGATAAACATATTCTCCAGTACAATTGGATGATCTTCATCACACAATGTATCTCCAGTTTTAATTTCTTTAAATCCAACCGCTGCTGCGATATCACCTGCTTCGATAAAATCGATTGGGTTTTGCTTGTTTGCAAACATTTTCATGATACGAGAAATACGCTCGTTCTTTCCGCTACGCATATTCTTAACATAAGAACCTGCATCCAAATGACCAGAGTAACATCTGAAGAACGCCAAACGTCCAACGAAAGGATCTGTCATAATTTTAAATGCCAATGCAGCAAATGGTTCTTTTGCATTTGGTTTACGATAAACTTTTTCTCCAGTATCAGGATTTGTTCCTTCAGTATCATCAACATCCACTGGTGAAGGCAAGTAACGACAAACCGCATCTAATGCAGTTTGTACCCCTTTATTTTTAAATGAAGATCCGCACATCATTGGAACGATACTTAAATCGATCGTTGCTTTACGAATGGCTTCATGTACTTCATCTTCAGAAATAGAATCAGGATTTTCAAAAAACTTCTCCATTAATTTATCATCGTATTCTGCAACGGCTTCAATTAATTGTGCTCTCCAATAATCCACATCTTCTTTCATATCATCAGGAATCGGATTTTCTACATACGTCATACCTTCTGTAGCATCATCCCAAATAATTGCTTTCATTCTGATCAAATCCACCACACCAGTGAAATGATCTTCTGCACCAATTGGTAATTGTAATGGCACCGCTTTTGCACCTAACATTTCTCTTACTTGTGTTACCACCATTAAGAAATCAGCACCTGCACGATCCATTTTATTTACAAATCCAATACGTGGTACTTTGTAACGATTCGCTTGACGCCAAACTGTTTCAGATTGTGGTTCAACACCATCCACTGCTGAAAACAATGCAATCAAACCATCCAATACACGCATAGAACGCTCTACCTCTACGGTAAAATCCACGTGACCTGGAGTATCAATAATATTGAAATAATAATCTTTTGTATTCGCGTCTTTTTTTCCTAATGTAGTCGGAAACTGCCATTGGCAACTTACCGCTGCAGAAGTAATAGTAATACCTCTTTCTTTTTCTTGCTCCATCCAATCTGTTGTTGCAGCACCATCATGTACTTCACCAATTTTGTGAATCATACCAGTGTAACGCAAGATACGTTCTGTGGTAGTTGTTTTACCTGCGTCAATGTGCGCAGCAATACCAAAGTTCCTTTGTAATTTTAAATCCGCCATATTAGGGTTGTTTATTTTTAAATTTTCGGAAAAACAGCTTCCAAAAAAGCCTATTTTTCCGAGGCGCAAAGTTAATGATATTAGTAATTGAACGAATCAATCTTGGCATATTTTTCCATAAACTAATTTTCGAAGCCCATTTAGGTCCATTTTTAGCGCCGAATCCTGGGATTTGGGCATCAAAAAACCCCAACAAATTGTTGGGGTTTGAATATTATTCGATCGAAGGCCTTACACTTTAAAGTGAGAGAAAGCCTTATTGGCTTCAGCCATACGATGTGTATCTTCTTTCTTTTTGAATGCACCGCCTTCGCCTTTTGTAGCTGCTACGATTTCATTCGCTAATTTGTCAGCCATTGTTTTACCATTACGCTCACGGCTAAAACGAACCAACCACTTCATGCTCAATGAAATTTTACGATCGCCACGAACCTCTGCTGGAATTTGGAAAGTTGCACCACCAATACGACGGCTACGAACTTCAACCGCAGGTGTTACATTCGCAACAGCTCTCTTCCACATTTCATAACCATCTTCGTTCGTGAATTTTGCAACTTTTTCTAAAGCATCATAAAATATTTTATAAGCAGTAGTTTTTTTGCCATCCAACATTATGTTGTTGATGAAACGAGTAACCAATACATCGTTGAAACGAGGATCTGGTGCTAATGGAATTTTTTTAGGTTGTGCTTTACGCATGTCGAAGTATTAATTAGTTTGTTAGTTGTAATTATTTTTTTGCTTTTTCTTTCTTAGTACCATATTTAGAACGAGACTGCTTACGGTCTTTAACACCTGCAGTATCTAAACTACCACGAACAATATGATAACGTACCCCTGGTAAATCCTTAACACGACCACCACGGATTAAAACGATACTGTGTTCTTGTAAGTTGTGACCCTCACCTGGTATGTATGCGATTACTTCAATCTTGTTTGTCAAACGCACTTTGGCTACTTTACGTAACGCAGAGTTAGGTTTTTTAGGTGTAGTTGTATACACTCTAGTACAAACGCCACGACGCTGAGGACATGCGTCCAAAGCTCTTGATTTACTTTTAGCCCTGATGATCTCACGGCCTTTTCTCACTAATTGCTGAATGGTAGGCATTTATTATGCTGTTTTGTTCAATTTCGGTTTATAAAAAATTCGGACGGCAAAGGTAATGTTCGTTAACCAAATACCAAAATGTTTATTTGCTAATTTTAAAAAAAGACCCCAAATCGCCTTAAAAGGGGCAAAATTAGTCCATCGCCCTTTCAAAATAGCCTGATTTTCAGTTCCTTAATTACAATTTAGTCAACCAACCATGGTTGTCAGGGATATTTCCCATTCTTACATCATTCAAACGCTTTTTAAGTGCAGGTGCCACTTTTAAAGCTGCAACATCAAAATCCATTACATAATCTTCATGTGCTAGTTTTGAAATGTAGGAAACAACTGCCGCAGTCCCTACCCCAAATACTTCTTGAAACAACCCTTTTTTGTGTGCTTCTACAATTTCAGTCACTGCTAAATTTCTTTCTTCCACTTCATAGCCCATATCTCTTAATAAAATAATAGCACTATTGCGGGTAACTCCTTTTAATACGGTACCTCTTTCAACACTTGGCGTAATTACTTTTCCATCTATCACAAACATTACATTCATCATGCCCACTTCCTCCACCAATTTATGTTCAATAGCATCGGTCCACAACACTTGATCATATCCTTTTTCCTGTGCTAATGCAACAGGATATAAACTTCCTCCATAGTTTCCACCATTCTTCGCAAAACCAACACCACCAGGGGTTGCACGCGTATACTTTTCTTCAATTAAAATTTTCATGGGTGCTGAAAAATAAGGTCCGCTTGGTCCTAAAATTATCATGAACTTATAAGTAAGTGAAGGACGCACCCCTAAAAAAGGATCCGTTGCAATCATGAATGGACGAATATATAAGGAGGCTTCTGGTATATTTGGAATCCAATCTTTTTCTAAAGCCACCAATTGTTTCATCCCCTCCATGAATAACCAATCGGGAACCGTAGGCATTCCCATTCTTTCTGCAGAAGTATTGAATCGAATAAAATTTTGATCCGGTCTGAAAATTACCACTTCCCCTTTCTCGTTTTTAAACGCTTTGATACCTTCAAAAATAGTTTGTCCATAATGTAATGCTGCCGTGGATGGATCTAAAGACAAGGGTTGAAACTTTTTTATAATTGTATTTTTCCATGCGCCATCAATATAATCCGCCTCCAACATATAATTGGTAAAGTTTTTACCAAAGGAAAAATTATTGGGGTCAAAATGATTTAAATCTTTTGCAGGGATTTCAATAACTGGGATGGATTGCGCGCTCATGTAGTTGTATTTTAACAGAATGAATTACAAAGAAACGAAAAAAACAAAAACTTACAAGTGTTATTTTTTCATTTGCCCCAATTCAATTAATTTTCCAACCGAATGAGCAATGAAAAAACCATCTTACCTAATTCCGTATTAGTTTCTTTGTACAAAGATACTTTGGTCCTGCCTGAATTAGCCCAAAAAAAACCAGAAATTATTCCCAACCCTTTGGTTTCACCCATTGCGCAAACTTCTAGCAATAAAGTTGCCGCTGTAACAACTTCCATGGATCTGCCAGCAGCAATTGTGGACAAACAAGCAACTACTATAGCTGCTCCAACAGCGAGCATGCATGTTCAAATTGAAGCGGACAAGGATAACAACAATAATGCAACGAACGAGCCCATTAAAGCGTTAGGTCAAATCAAATACTTAGGCGAACATTTAAAACAAGTGACCATTATTGTGAAAGATGAATTAGCCGTTTATTTAAATGAAAACGATTTGACTTTATTATCCTCCATATTAAGCGCCTGCAAATTAACTTTAGCTGATGTCGCTTTAATCAATGTGGCACAACAAAAATTAAGTTTACATGAAATACTAAATGTACTACCTTCTAAATTAGTGATGATATTCGATGTCAGTAGTACAACCTTAAAAATTAAACTTCCCACCACTTTATACAAGTCCATTCAATTAGGCGATACTTATTTATTATTTAGCAACTCCTTATCATTAATGCAAGGTGGAGATCAATCAGCAAAATTAGAAAAGGGAAAATTATGGGCGATATTAAAATCCCTTTTTCAATTGTAATATATGACTACTTTAATTTTTGCTACAAATAATGAGCATAAAGTTGCCGAGATACAATCCTTACTGCCAAAGGATATTAATGTAATCACTTTACAACAAGCCGGAATAAATATTGACATTCCTGAACCCTATGACACTTTACAGGAAAATGCAAATACAAAAGCTAAAACAATTTTCGAAATCACAAAACAAAATTGCTTTAGTGAAGATACAGGACTTGAAATTGACGCCCTGAATGGTGCACCTGGTGTGCATAGCGCAAGATACGCCAGCGAGGACAGAAATTTTAATGCCAATATTGAAAAGGTATTAACCAATTTAAAAAATATTGAAAACAGAACTGCCCAATTCAGAACTGTGATTTGTTTGATTTGGGAACAAAAGGAATATTATTTTGAAGGGATTTGTCGCGGGCATATTGCCGAGCAAAATTCAGGTACAGCAGGTTTTGGATATGATCCTATCTTTATACCGGAAGGCTCAGATAAAAGTTTTGCCACCATGACGATGGAGGAAAAAAACACCTTTAGTCACCGACAAAAAGCGGTCACACAACTTTTTACTTTTTTACAAAGCATCCATTAGTTAAACTAATTTTCGTTTTCCATCAAGGGTGTGGGTGTATTCCATATTCGCCAACTTTCCTCCGCTTGTATGTACAACATATTTAAGCCATTTTGCACAGTTGCACCCTGCGCCATTCCTTTTTTCATAAATAAAGTTTCGGCAGGATTATAAATTAAATCATATAAATGATGTTGCGAAGTGATTGCTTCATAAGGCAAGCTAGGCAGTTGATCTACATTGGGATACATACCTAAAGGACTCGTATTAATGATCAAAGTGTATTGACTTATAAGGTCAGTGGTTAATGCATCATAGGAAATAATATTGTTCACGTCAGATGAATCTAAAATTGCATTTACG
>JBEATG010000144.1:0-6246 GCA_041162035.1 Bacteroidota bacterium | reverse complement strand
CATATGCATTAATGGTTCGGTGCCGGTGGTGTCCAATTCATTTAACTTTTCAACAAAACCAACCAAATCCTGCATGTCAGCAACTAGTTTGTCCATTTTTTTCAGGTGCCACATTTAGCCTAGATAAATGTGCCAGATGGGCTACTAATTTGTTGTCTACTTGCATAATACAAATGTAATTCAAAGCTAGCAACCCCCAAGCCGCATTTGTTAAATGGTCATAAGAAACAACCAGTGGCAAAAAAAATAGGGGATTTTGGAAGATTTTTTTGAAAATAGTTGCATAACTAACTAATTTTACAAAAATGTGCTTTTATGCAAAGATCAATTAAGAAAGTAGCGGTTTTAGGAAGTGGCGTAATGGGTTCTCGTATTGCATGTCACTTTGCTGGTATTGGCGTGGAAGTATTATTATTAGATATGCTTGCACCAGGGTCAAATGAAAGCACAAAAGCAAAGGAAAGAAACCAATTAGTGGATAGTTCGCTTCAAGCTGCTATCAAATCAAACCCATCCCCTTTATACTTACAAAAATTTGCACAAAATATAAGCACTGGAAATTTTACGGACGATATAGCAAAAATTAGCAACGCAGATTGGATCATTGAAGTAGTGGTAGAAAGATTAGACATTAAAAAATTAATTTACGACGAGGTTGAAAAATACAGAAAGCCGGGCACATTGGTTAGTTCAAATACTTCAGGTATCCCCATTCATTTAATGGCGGAAGGTCGTAGTGAAGATTTTCAAAAACATTTTTGTGGTACACACTTTTTTAATCCACCGCGTTATTTGCGTTTGCTTGAAATTATTCCTACTGCAAAAACAGATCCTAGTATTGTTGATTTTCACATGCATTACGGGGATGTATTTTTAGGTAAAACCACGGTACTTTGCAAGGATACCCCTGCCTTTATCGCTAACAGGGTTGGGGTTTTCAGCATGATGAGTGTTTTACACATCATGGAAAAAATGGAGTTGAGTATTGATGAAATTGAATCCATCACTGGGCCAATTATGGGTCGCCCTAAATCAGCCACTTTCCGCACAGCCGATGTGGTAGGTATTGACACATTAGTTAAGGTTGCCAATGGGGTTGCTGCAAGTTGTCCGAATGATGAAGCTAAAAATATTTTCACTTTGCCTGCTTGGCTGGAAAAAATGGTGGCGCAAAATTGGTTAGGTGATAAAACAGGCCAAGGATTTTTTAAGAAAATAAAAACAGCTAGCTCCAAAGAAATTTTAACACTGAATTTAAAAACTTTCGAATACGAACCACGCGTTAAAGTAAAATTTACTTCCATTGGCGTTGCAAAAGCGATGGAAAGTTTACCCGAACGTTTAAAAAGTTTATACGCAGCCAAAGACAAAGCAGGTGAATTTGTACGTCAATTTCATTTTGCATTATTCTCTTATATCAGCCATCGTATTCCAGAAATTAGTGATGAATTATATCGATTAGATGACGCATTGAAAGCTGGTTTTGGTTGGGAGATTGGGGCTTTTGAAACCTGGAATGAATTAGGCGCTACGCAAGTAGTAAGCGATATGAAATCAGCTGGATATGCAGTAGCACCATGGATTCAAACCATGTTAGACAAAGGATTAAGCTTTTATAAAGTACAAGAAGGCAAACGTTATTATTATGATGTTGCTACTGAAGCCTACAAATTAATTCCGGGTAGTGAGTCCTTCTTAATCTTATCTGATTTAAAGGAAAAGACCATTTGGAAAAACAGCGCTTGCACTATGGTAGATATGAATGATGGCATTGCAGGTTTTAGCTGGAACACCAAAATGAATAGTATTGGTGGTGAAGTTTTAGAAGGAATAAATAAAGCGATCAATATTGCAGAGGATAAATTTAATGGTTTAGTCATCGCTAACGAATCCAACTTGTTTAGTGCAGGTGCGAATGTAGGTATGATATTTATGTTAGCTATTGAACAGGATTACGAGGAACTAGATATGGCTATTCGTACTTTTCAAAATAGCATGATGCGTGTTCGATACTCTTCTATCCCTGTGGTAGTAGCCCCTCACGGACTTTGTTTAGGTGGTGGATGTGAAATGAATTTACATGCAGATAGTATTTGTGCTGCTGCTGAAACTTATATTGGTTTAGTAGAATTAGGGATTGGTGTAATTCCTGGTGGTGGTGGCACTAAGGAATTAGTTTTACGCGCTTCTGATGAAATGCATGCAGATGAACCTGAAACCATTACACTTAACCGCAGGTTTATGCAAATTGCTACTGCAAAAGTGGCAACAAGTGCACAGGATGCGATGGATATGGGCATCTTAAGAAAATCCCAGGATTTTATTTTACTGAATCAATCAAGACGTATAAGCAAAGCGAAAGAGCAAGCCCTACAATTATTTAACGCAGGATATACGCAAGCACAACAAAGAAAAGATATCAAAGTATTAGGGAAAGCAGGACTAGGTGCATTATACGCAGGTATTAATGGTATGCATAAAGCCGGATACGCATCAGATCACGATGTAAAAGTGGCTAAAAAATTAGCATTTGTAATGTGCGGTGGTGATTTGAGCGAACCCACTACTGTCAACGAACAATACTTATTGGATTTAGAACGCGAAGCATTTTTAAGTTTGTGTGGTGAAAAGAAAACCTTGGAACGCATACAATCAGTGATCACTGCAGGCAGACCGATAAGAAACTAAATTTAATTGCCCAAGCTAGTAGCGTTAAATAAATAAAGGTCATTGAATGCTCCCATTATTAAAGCTATTACTTTTTTAAAAAATGCTATTTTAAAAGATCATCTAGGGCGCTACTTAATGTTGGAAAGTCAAACTTAAAACTATTATCTTCAATTTTTTTTGAGGATACTTTAGCACTTTTTAAAATTTCAATGCTCATCTCTCCTAGCATTATTTTTAATACAAAAGCCGGTACCGGTATGGGTAAGTAAAACCCACGTAATTTTTTTGTGATCGCTATAATTAAATCTTTATTACTTATTGGATCAGGCGAAACCGCATTATACACCCCTTTAATAGCGGCTGTTTCAATGCCATATATCATCATTTTACATAAATCATGATGGTGTATCCAACTCACCATTTGTTGTCCATTCCCAAAGATCGTTGCCATCCCAAACTGCGCGGGTTTGATAAACTCAGCCAATGCACCCCCTTTCTTATTTAAAACGATTCCTATTCTTAAAGTAACTAATCTTATACCCAAGGTTTCAATGGGTTTTACGCTGTCCTCCCATCGTTTACAGGTGTCACCCAAAAAAGCACCATCCACAGGATCTGTTTCAGTAAATCCATTCATTAAACTTTCTGCTGTATCTGGTCCATACCAACCAATGGCCGATGCTGCAACCACTGTTTTTA
Organism: Bacteroidota bacterium; assembly: GCA_041162035.1. Classification (GTDB taxonomy): domain Bacteria; phylum Bacteroidota; class Bacteroidia; order Chitinophagales; family Chitinophagaceae; genus Sediminibacterium. Next base: position 2,877 of record JBEATG010000144.1, on the reverse strand, counting down.
CATGATGTGAATTTTCAATTAAATACTTCACCAACAATTCGCCCGACATCACCCTGCTATCCACAATTTCCTGCTTACGTTTTTTAGACCATCTTTTATCTGCCACGCCCGCTCCTGCCAAATGAACAATTGTATCAGCGTTTTGAATTGCTGAAGGATCAATATACCCTTTATCAATATCCCAAACAGCGTAGGATAAATTGGGTACATTCGAAATCCGCGGATGTCGCGTTAATACAATCACCTGATACCCCTTACTTAATAATAATTGCGTAAGCGATGTTCCCACCATTCCTGTTCCTCCTGTGATTAATACTGTTTGCATTTGTTAAAGGTACAATTTTTGTTTATTTTGAATGGATTCGTAAGCGTCAAATAGCCATTTTAGTAAGAATATTAAAATGATGCGTTTTCTAATCCGTAATAAAAAACCCCGCCTGATGAAGGGCGGGGTTACAACTAAAATCAACTATACATAAAAACTAAATCAATCCGGTTTTTTACCATCCATAAAAGTATTGATGGTTGAAATTTGTGTTTGGTTATTTTCATCCTTATCCACGGTGTACTTGCTGTAATAATTTTCAACAGAAGCCAATGTATTACCAAACATTTCCATATTTCTTCTAACATACGCAGGCACTGATTCAAAATCATTGCTTGGATCATTCGCATTGTTAATATTAAAAGATAAATTTCTTAATTTCTGAATACGCTCTGCCACTTTTCTTCTTTGCTCTTCCGCATTATCTAATGGCATGTCATATTTAGCTTGTTGATTCACATGTGCGACAGGTGTATTGGATTCCTCTCTCATCACTAATTGCATCGATGGCTCTTCCTCATATCTGAAAGAAGTTTCAAATACAACTTCCGCTGGAGCAGGAGTTTCAATCACTGGATCAGTATACATTTCAACAGTTACTACTTCTTCTTGTGCAATATTTTCATCAATGGTCATTTCAGCTTCCATCAACTCTTCTTCCATCAATTCTTCTTCCATGAATTCTTCTTCAACTTCTTCCTCTACTTCTTCCTCAATGTCGATTTCTTCTAAAACAAAGTCCTCGGCCATATCCAAATTTGGATCTGATTCATGAATTTCAAAAATCACTTCATTGGATGCAATTACTGGAGCTGAAATTTCTTCTGCAACTTCGTCCGCTTCCTCCACATAAATATTAGTAGGCTTACTTAAAACAAATTCAGAAACAATAGTAGCTTCTTTCTCTGCTGCCATATTCAAAGTAAACATTTCTTCTTCCACTTCTTCTTCCATTTCTTCTATGTTAACTTCCTCCATTTCCTCAGTCATTTCCTCCATTTCCGCTTCCACTTCATCTTCAAAAGCAGGCTCCTCTTCTAATACTAAGGTTGGCATTAATTCATTGTTCTCAAAAGCCATCAGTTCCATTTCTTCTTCAACTTCAAATTCCTCCTCCACTTCCATCTCTTCCTCGGGTGCTACTGCTTCCTCTTCCATAGCTATTTCAGCTTCCATTTCTGCTTCAATACTATCGGCAGCTTCAATAGACGCTTCTGCATTTAACTCCCAAATCGTATCATACTTATCCAATACCACTTCCTTCACTTCTTCTTCCAATGCTTCTTCAGCAACTAATGAAGGAGCTTCGAACACAGGTGTTTGGTCAAATGAAAAATGAATGGGCGTTTCTTCAGTTTGATCTAAAATAAAATGATCCGCTGCTTTTTCAGTTACTTCATTACTTAATGGCTCCTCCTTGATTTGTTCAGTTACAACTGCATCTGTAACCAATGTCATTACAATTTTTTCCTCAATAGGAGCCTCCGCTTTTTTTGGTGTTTCTGTTTTAAAAGGATCTTTACCTTCAAAACCTGTAGCGATTAAAGTAATCCCTAATTTTTTATCAAGGGTAGCATCATAGCCCATACCCATAATTACATCAGAATGTTCACCAGTTCTTTCTCTCAAGAAATTATTAATGGTTTCTAATTCATCCATGGTGCACTCATGTTCCCCTTCCGCACTATTAATATTTAATAAAATCCATTTTGCACCTTTTATATCATTGTCATTCAATAATGGAGAATTCAACGCTTCCTCTATGGCTCTTTCTGCTCTATTCTCCCCTTCCACTTCCGCCTTGCCTAAAATAGCAACCCCTCCATTTTTCATCACCGTGCAAACATCTGCAAAGTCAACAATAATATGACCGCGGCTATTAATAACATCGGTAATACATTTAGCTGCAGTTGCTAAAACATTATCGGCTTTTGTAAATGCCTCTTTCATTTTTAAATTACCATATTGAACACGTAATTTATCATTTGAAATCACTAACAATGTATCTACTAATGGCTTTAATTGATTGATCCCTTCCTCTGCTTGTTTTTGACGACGAGGACCTTCAAATCCGAAAGGTGTGGTAACGATACCGACAGTTAAAATGCCTAAGTCCTTACAAATTTTTGCAATAATTGGCGCACCGCCAGTTCCAGTTCCACCACCCATACCCACGGTGATAAAGGCCATGCGTGTATTAACTTCTAAAATTTTTCTGATTTCTTCTAAAGATTCCTCTGTTGCTAACTTGCCAACTGAAGGATCCGCTCCTGCCCCAAGACCCTGTGTTAAATGGGGTCCTAATTGAATTTTATTGGGAACATCGCTTTGTTCAATGGCCTTAGAATCGGTATTACAAATAATAAAATCAACGCCTTCTATATCCTGCTTAAACATAAAGTTTACAGCATTACTACCGCCACCACCTACTCCTAGGACCTTGATGATAGATGATTTTTGTTTAGGCAAGTCAAATTGAATCATTTTTTTGTTTTTAAATGGGTTAGTTAGATGGTTAGTTGTTAGTTAGTTATGTCGAAATTAGCAATTTT
>JBEATG010000126.1:0-5027 GCA_041162035.1 Bacteroidota bacterium | reverse complement strand
GTGGTAGTATTACCAAATCACGTAATGTGGATACGCAAGCTGTGTTTAGTTTAAGAGGTAAGCCTTTGAATGCATTTGGCTTAACGAAGAAAGTGGTTTACGAGAATGAGGAATTTAATTTGCTACAACATGCATTAAATATTGAAGAAGGGTTGGAAGGCTTGCGTTACAATCAAATTGTTATTGCTACCGATGCCGATGTGGATGGGATGCATATTCGCTTGTTAATACTTACCTTCTTTTTACAATTTTTCCCTGACCTCGTTAAAAAAGGGCATGTATTTGTTTTAGAAACGCCATTATTCCGTGTGCGTAATAAGCAAAAAACAATTTATTGCTATGATGAAAATGAAAAACAAGCTGCAATAAAAGAATTAGGATCCAAGCCTGAGATTACCAGGTTTAAAGGGTTGGGTGAGATTAGTCCAGATGAGTTTGGGAAATTTATCAATGCCGATATCAAATTGGATCCAGTGATTTTAGAACAAGGAGATCATATTCAACATTTGCTAGAATATTATATGGGAAAAAATACACAGGAAAGACAGGAGTTTATTATTGAAAATTTACGTGCCGATTTAGATATCATCGAAACCAACTAAACCAACTAAACCATTTTGAGTTAATAGCATGTTTGAGTTCCATAAAAATAGAAAACAATACTTTGAAATGCAGGTGAACAACGCTGCGCAATTTGTTATTCCATTTATTGAACAAAAAATAAATATTACACCAGGCATGCAGGTGCTTGAAATTGGATGTGGAGAGGGTGGCGTACTTAAAGCATTTATCAATAAAGGTTGTGTAGGTGTAGGGGTTGAACTAGATGAATCAAGATTAGTGAATGCGCGTGAATGGTTAAAGGAAGATATTGATGCAAATAAAATTCAATTTATCTCGAAAGATATTTATCATGTAAATCCGGCTGTTGAATTTCCATCCTTATTTGATTTCATTATTTTAAAAGATGTTATAGAGCATATCCATGATCAAAAAAAGTTAATGGGTTGGATGCAGCAGTTTTTGAAACCAGGCGGTGCAATTTATTTTGGATTTCCTCCTTGGCAAATGCCATTTGGTGGACATCAGCAATTATGCACCAATTCCTTTTTGAGTAAATTGCCTTATTACCATTTGTTGCCGACATTTTTATATAAGTTTATTTTATCAAGTGCAAAACAACCGGTGGCAGATTTATTGGAAATTAAAGAGACCGGAATATCCATTGAAAAATTTGAAAAATTCGCGCAGGAAACAAATTATAAAATTTTACATAACATACATTATTTAATTAATCCGATTTACGAATACAAATTTAATTTAAAACCAAAAATTCAGTTTGGCTTTATTAAAGCAATCCCATGGGTTAGGAATTTTTTCACCACCTGTGTTTATTATTTAATAACGCCTAATACACACTAATATATTATGATACATTTAGTTTTTGAAACAGCCAATATGGCCATTTTGCAATCAGCTATTGAGATGGATGAATCTCTGGCAGGTAAAATAATTGAAATAAAAGATGATTATGCGGTTGGCCCCATTGCAGATATTTACGAATCAGAAGGCTATCAAGCAAGACGTGATTGGTGGTTGGAATTATTAAAACATTCTCCCTACGAGGAGCAAATTGATATTGTTGACGATAAATTAGTGGTGCATCAACTCATCCAGGATTTAGAGCAAGATGAAAATGAACAAGTTTGGATTTGGATGGGACAAAACGTACATGATGTTTGTGGTTATTATTGGTTAATGAGTCAATTAAAAGAGCTGCAAGGAAAGGTGCAGGTTTTGTATTTGAATAACCTGCCTTTTTTAAATGAAAAAGGACAATTGTTTTATCCAACTAATTTAAGTCAAATACAACCTAGTGAGTTTTTGAAAGCTAAAAAATTAGCAAGACCGATTACTTTAAGCGAATTTGAATTAGATCCGGATGAGTGGAAAAAATTATGCATTGATAATGGCTATGTGCGTTTTTTAGAAGGGGGTAAAAAATTGGCGAGTATGGACATTAGTTATTATGATAAAGAAATTTTATCCTTACTCACTAAAAATGCGCAAAAATTACCAAGTGCATTAGCGCATATTATAAGTAAAATGAAAATCAAAACCGGGGATGTCTTTATTGTATCAAGATTAAAGGCATTGTCGGAATTAGGGAAACTCACATTTACAGGAAATTGGGAAAAAGGCTGGAAGGATATTGTGATTCAAATGCCAGGTGGAAGTTCAGTGGTCGTGGAGGATTAAGTTGGCGGCGGTATATTTTTAATAGGAGAAAAAAGGTATAATTTAACTTGGTTGATATGAAAATAGAAATAACTAAAATTGATGTGAAGGCGGTTGATGAGCGCGGTGCTTTGCATTATTTTAGTACGGATAGATCAGGTGAGTTTTTGTTGGTGTATCGCAATAAAGGTGCTGTTAGTGGACAACATTATCATAAAGGAGGTTCGGCAAATAAAAACCCAGAGGATATGTTGTTAGTTCAAGGTTCGCTTTTATTGAAGTGGAAGGAAATGGAAGGGTTTAAAAATGACGGATTTGAAAATGTGGCATTAGAAAGTGGCGAAATGGAAGTAGTTGCGCCTGCACGTGTGTTAATTCCTGCTGGAATTTGGCATCAAACAACTGCGCAAACGGATATTATTTTTATTGAACTAAATAGTTTAGCGGATGGTAGTGAAGATACTTACCGTCTCTAAAATCAAATCATATGGCAAAAGAGAAAAATTTAAGTAGGGTTACAGAAAACGAATCAGGTGTTCAAGGCCAATATAAAAATTGGTTTTTGGATTATGCTTCGTATGTTATTTTAGAACGTGCTGTCCCTGCGATTGAAGACGGATTAAAACCTGTACAACGACGCATTTTACATGCAATGAAGGAAATGGATGATGGTCGTTTTAATAAAGTAGCCAATATCATTGGTCAAAGTATGCAATACCATCCACATGGTGATGCTAGTATTGGAGATGCACTCGTGAATTTGGGTCAAAAGGATTTATTGATTGATACCCAAGGTAACTGGGGTGATGTGCGAACTGGTGATGATGCCGCTGCAGCAAGATATATTGAAGCAAGATTGAGCAAGTTTGCACTAGATGTAGCATTTAATCCAAAAACAACTTCTTGGACTTTAAGTTACGATGGACGTAAACAAGAGCCCATTACCTTACCAATGAAATTCCCATTGCTATTAGCACAGGGGGCTGATGGTATTGCCGTAGGATTGTCTACCAAAATATTACCGCATAATTTTTGTGAAATCATTGAAGCTTCTATAAAGCATCTACGTGGCAAAAAGTTTGAATTATTACCCGATTTCCAAACCAAGGGTAAAATGGATGCGGCTAATTATAATGACGGAAAACGTGGCGGAAAAATCAGGGTGCGTGCGACCATTGAGGAATTAGATAAAAAAACTTTACTCATAAAGGATGTTCCTTATAGTGTAACTACGACTCAGTTAATGGAGAGTATTACGAAGGCCAATGATCAAGGAAAGATAAAAATCAAAAAAGTAACCGATGTTACCGCTGCTGATGTTGAAATTCAAATTGATTTGGCTACCGGAATTTCTCCCGATATCACAATTGATGCATTGTACGCTTTTACTGATTGTGAAATTAGTATTTCTCCCAATGTATGTGTGATTGTAAATAACCGTCCACAATTTATCGGTGCTTCAGATTTACTTAGACATTCCGTGGATCATACCAAAGGCTTATTACAAGCAGAATTACAAATATTATTAAAGGAGTTAGAGGATAAATGGCATTTCACTAGTTTAGAGAAAATATTTTTTGAAGAAAAGATATACAAAGAATTAGAGAAAAAACATATGACCTGGGACAAGGTGATTGATGCGATTGATGATGCGTTTACACCATTTAAAAAGAAATTTAAAAAACCAATTGAACGTACTGATTTATTGAAACTAACGGACAAGCCCGTTCGTCGAATTTATAAATTAGATATCGATGATTTAATTGCGCAAATTAAAGGTATAGAGGAGGAGATTAAAGAAGTAAAAAACAACCTAGCTAATTTGACCGATTATGCAGTGAATTATTATGAGGGATTGTTGAAGAAGTATGGCAAAGGCAAGGAGCGCAAAACAGAAATAAAAGAATTTGATACCATACAAGTGAAGCATGTCGCCATTGCAAATACCAAATTATATATCAATCGTGCGGAAGGTTTTGTGGGAACCAGCTTGAAAAAAGATGAGTTCCTATGTGACTGTACCGACTATGATGATATTATTGCTTTTGCAAAGTCGGGTATTATGAAAGTGGTTAAAGTATCGGATAAAGTATTTATAGGTAAGGATATTTTACATGCTGCTGTTTTCCAGAAAAATGATGAGCGAACTACCTACAATATGATGTATGTGGATGGTGCTAATGGAATTAGTTATGCCAAAAGATTTAATGTCACTGGTATTACAAGAGACAAAGAGTATCCATTGACAAAATCAGCTGATAAGTCAAGGGTTCATTATTTATCAGTAAATGCAAATGGGGAAGCAGAATCGGTAAAAATTATTTTAAGTCCGAACTGCACTGCCCGTATCAAAGAGCTTGAATTTTATTTTGACGAATTGGAAGTAAAGGGCCGAAGTAGTGTAGGAAATCAAATTACCAAATATCCTATCAAGTCTGTAAAGTTGAAGGAAGCAGGTAAAAGCACGCTTTTGGGTCGCAAATTATGGTTTGATGATAAGTTTGGACGATTTAATACGGAGGAAAAGGGTATTTATTTAGGTACCTTTGAGGACGAAAAGGTTTTGGTGGTCACCAGTGATGGAAATTATGAAGTAACGGATACAGAACCAACCCAACGTTTTGATCCAGAAAAAGTAGTGTTCATTGAAAAGTTTAATCCTGAAAAGATTATTACTGCAGTATATCTTGACAAAGAAAAATTGCAGTTCAATATCAAAAGGTTTAAAATAGAAACCACTACTTTAAAAACACCATTTACTTTTATCAAGGAAGGAAATGGTAATTATT
>JBEATG010000080.1:0-3544 GCA_041162035.1 Bacteroidota bacterium | reverse complement strand
TGACCCCACCAGAAAGCAAATAAAAGTTATTAATGATCAAGAACCATTTGACATTAAATTGCCTTTCACTAAAGCTTGGGGTGCGTTAATTGATGATAAAAAACATTTGTGGATTGGAGGTAATGAGTTAAATAATGGCCTTGTTGAAGTGGATCCGATAAACAAAAAGCTGACTAAATATTTATTTGAGCAAAACCAAAACAAAACGCCATTGTGGAAGTTGGTTGGTGATGCAAAAAATAACATTTGGGCATATCGAACTGAAGTGAGATCAAGCGAGGGTAATGATATTTTTAAGAAAGAAAAAAATGAAAGCCAATTTAAAAAGGTAGCAAATTCAAAGCAATTCGAAGGAAAGCAACAACAGCTTAATTCATTTCAAACCTTTTTGACTGAAAATAAGAATTTAATTACTGGTGGCAAACCTTCATTTTTGATGTCCGATTCTAATGGTAAAACTGTTATTAAACCTTATGAGCGATTAAATCAATTAGCGGACCAATTCATACATTCATTTTTTAATAAAGGGAATCATATCACTTATGTTTTAACCGAAAACAATATTTATACCTGGAATGAATCCACCAATGAGATAAAATTAGCATGCCCTAAACTAACTTTTAAGGAGTTTGAGAATATGGGTGGCGGCGCTGCAAATAATATCGAAGTATACAAGGACAGCTTAGCCTTAATCACTATTCCACAATTAGGTATTTTAGAAGTTGATTTAAAAAATCAAACCAAACGTGCAATTACAATTAACGATGGATTATCTTCACAGGTTTTATATGATAATTATTTAGATAATAAGGGACAATTATGGATGTCATCTGATTATGGAATTATTAGGTATAATATTTTAACCAAACAATTTAGAACATTAACCCCTTATGACGGAGCGCAAGGTTATGAATATAATAGTTTTTGTAATTTTTCAACACCTGATGGTGACATGATATATGCAGGCCAAAATGGTGTTAATTATTTTAATATTAGTGAAGTAGTTGATAATGCCGTAGCACCGGATGTCATTATTCAAAAAATCACCAAAAAGAATACGGTTATTCCAATTGAGTCAGATAATTATGAAGAGACTATTGTAGTTGATTATGATGAAAACGTTTTATCAATTGACTTTGTCGCTTTCAATTATAAAAATACTTTACAAAATAAGTACAAGTATAAAATGGAAGGGTATGATAATGATTGGAGAGAATCTGGCACAAGGCATTTTACTACTTATACGAATTTACCTCCAGGCGAATATACTTTTAAAGTGATTGCTTCCAATAACGATGGCATGTGGAATGAAAAGGGTGCAACTGTAAAAATAAAAATTTTACCTGCACCTTGGGTTTCATGGTGGGCGTATACAATTTATTTTTTATTGGCGGGATACCTGATTTATCTTTTTGTTCAATATAAACAAAGGCAACAAAAAAAGAAATTGGAAGATGACCGTAAAAACAGTGAACTAGCGGAAGCGAAAGCATTACAAGAAAGATTATTGCCTAAGACTTTACCAGTTATTAAAAATTTAGATATTGCAGGTTATTTAAGAACCTCTACCGAAGTAGGCGGGGATTACTATGACTTCTTTGAACAACCAGATGGTTCACTTTATGCAATTTGTGGGGATGCTACTGGGCACGGAACACCATCAGGTATGTTGGTATCCATCACCAAAGCCGGTATTATTGGCTTACCGCAGATGAGTCCGAAGGATATGTTACATGAGTTAAACCGTGTGGTGAAAAAAGTGGATTTAGGTATTTTAAGGATGAGCTTAAATATTGCCTTGGTTAAAGACAATCAAATAACCCTAAGCTCAGCGGGTATGCCTCCTTATTTTATATATAGGGCAGCAACGAATACCACCGAGGAGATACAACTATCAGGCGTGCCATTGGGTAGCTTTAATGATGTTCATTTTGATCAAACAAGTACTTCATTTAATTCAGGAGATATTTTGGTGATTATTTCGGATGGTTTACCAGAAGCCCCTAACTTAGCGGGAGAATTGTTTGACTATCAAAAACTGCAGGACTTAATTACTACTTATGGCAACAAAACGGCACAAGAGGTAATTGATCAATTAATGATGGAAGCAGACAATTGGTTGGCTGGAAATCATAACCCAGATGACATCACATTAGTAGTAATAAAACATAAATAACCATTAAATCACAATAAATGAAAAAGCCCTCCGTCGAACTAAGGTTGCCTATCCTTCCAAATATGGAATTGATTGCAACCCAAACAGCCGAAGTAATTTCAAGGCATATGAATCTTACTGAGGATCAAGCTGGCGAGATAAGTATGGCCCTTATTGAAGCTTGTATCAATGCGTTTGAACATTCAAAAGCTGAAAACAATGTATTTATTAACTTTTTAATTGAAGATGATTCTTTGGTTATTAAGGTAATTGATCAAGGTATTGGTTTTGATAAAACCAAAGTAGAGATTCCTAAAATTGAAAACAAGATTGGGAAGGATGAAAGAAAAAGAGGTTGGGGCCTACAGCTTATCCAGGAATTAATGGATTCAGTTGAGTTTGAATCAAATGAAGAAGGAACAACCGTAACAATGAAAAAAAATATTAAACACTAAAATTAATTTATGAGTGACTTTATAACAAGTATAAAAGAAAACAATTCAATTGTAATCATTGAGACCAATGGTTATTTAAACAATGTTGGCGGCGAAGCGGTATCAGCGGTTGTTTATGAGAAAATGGCACAGGGGCAAACTAAATTCTTAATCAATATGGCTGCTACCAAAATTGTAAATAGTATTGGTGTTTCTATTTTGATTGAAATTATTGAAAAATTGCAAGAGGTAAATGGCAAAATCGGATATTATAATTTAGCACCTATTGTTGCTAAGACATTCAATATTATGGGCTTGACAAAATATTCAACTGTTCATGAGACAGAAGAAGCCGCAGTTAATGATTTGTAATGGCTTCCGATTTCAATATTAACGATCTTCAATTAAAGTATCTTGAACTAGAAACTTTATTGGATATTACCAATGAGCTAAACTCGTTTGATCAAATTTCTGTGTTACTACAAGAAATTTTAGTAAAATCGTGTGGGGTATTGAACGCTAGTTCTGGTTTAATTTTAATTGAGGACGACAATTCAGATGTATTACACATTGGCGCAGATTTTAATATTGATATTTCTGTTTTAAAAGGTCTGATATTCAATAAGCGTAAGGGAATTATCAGCGAAATCAATGAATCCAGAAAAGCACGTAACATTGAAATTGAGGATGATTCATTTTTATCTAAAACACAATGCAAGTTTGGTTTAATTGCACCATTTTTAGACAAAAAAAATTTAGTAGGAATAATTATACTATTTGATAAAGAGTCAAGGCAAGGGCTTTCGCCTTTCCATGATTCAGATGCAAATATGTTATCTGCGATCGCAACACAGGCAAGTGTTGCTTACAATAATATTAAATTGATTGAAAACATTAAGGAGGCTAAAACCTTCAATGATAATGTAATGCAATCTATCGTGACGGGAGTTTTTAC
>JBEATG010000043.1:0-5050 GCA_041162035.1 Bacteroidota bacterium | reverse complement strand
TTACCGATTCAAAGCCCTCATTCAAGCCGTCTTGGACAGGAGTTAGATTCAATATAATCGTATCTTGTCCTGGTAAAAATACAATAGGATTGATCATGTTGTTATAGTCTACCCCTTGAGTTGCCGTTCCATTGATCGTGTAGTTGATAATTAGAGTATCGCCCATTTGGGTATCTGGTCGAGTAAAAATAAAGTCTGCATAGGTGCATCCCTCCACAATCGTAGTATCTCCCGAAACTGTTGCTACGGCAACACTAACAGCAGAAGAGGAAAAAGATCCTGCTTCTAAGAAAACCCCTGAATCGTAAGCTTGATCTAAAACATTCGCAATGGCAAACTTAATGTGATACGTTTGGTTGCACTGAACAGAAGCAGCTGCTGTTAATTTAACCGTGGTCCCGTCGTACTGAATGGCATCGCCATAGGTATCTTGAGGAAATTCATTAAAGACGTAGTATTGAGAATTGGTAACCTGATTTATATTGTTAATTGTAACAGGTATTCCGCCAGGAATGACCGCAATGTTTGCCCCTCCGTTGGGATACCCTGGAAAGTTAAAAGGCCCAGAAATACCTGGCCCCCAAAGAAAAATACCAAAGGCATCATTGAATGAAGAAGGAGCAAACTCAATATATTCATCCGAGCCAAAGAGATAATTAAAAATTAGGGTATCACCGGCAGGGATAAAATCGAACTCTAAAAGAACGCCATTCGTAATAGATCCATTGGAAATGGCATTCAAATCAGGGTCTAAAGACACAGATTGTGAGGTGCCAGGATTGGTTGAATTTCCACTTGAATTGGGGCCAACAGCACCCATGGCATCTCCGGTTGTTAGAATGAGGCCCGAAGTCATGGGAAAGGTGGCGTTCGTATTGGTAAAGTAACCAATATTACCAAAGGGTGTATTGGCCATTCCAGCAACACCATTGATGGTGATATTAGATGCCGTAACACCAGATCCCAAAAGGACACTGTTAACCAATTGCTGAGGTGTTTGGGTACTTGTAACGTTAATGTTTTGAGAAAAAACGTGTGCACAGACACTAAAAAACAGGCTAATTATACAGACTAACTTCATTCGTTGACTTTTTATTTAATGTAACATTGTCGTTTAGACCTAAACTTTCTTATTTTAGTTGCATTTCAATCCAATTCATGCCAAACATTCATCAAAAATATAGTATTTTCGAAAGATAATTAAAAAATTAATATTACTGATGTTAAACAGCCAAGCGTATATCCAAAAAAATCGGGAGAAATTCTTGTCGGAATTGCTTTCCTTACTCAAAATACCCTCTGTTTCCGCTGACCCTTCATTTACTAAAGATGTAAATGATTGTGCCGAAATTCTCGCCAAAAACCTTCGGGAAATTGGAATAGAAAAAGTCGAAATTTGTCAAACTGCAGGATTTCCAATCGTGTATGGTGAGAAAATTATCGATGATTCATTACCAACTGTATTAGTGTATGGGCATTATGATGTGCAACCAGCAGACCCTATAGATTTATGGACATCACCTCCTTTTGAACCTCAACTAAAACAAACAGAAATACACCCTGATGGTGCCATATTTGCACGAGGTTCATGCGACGATAAAGGGCAAATGTTCATGCATGTAAAAGCGGTTGAAGCGATGTTACAATCGGGCGAATTACCCTGTAACGTAAAATTTATGATTGAAGGAGAAGAAGAAGTTGGAAGCGTAAACTTAGGCGTTTTTATAAAACAAAATAAAGAGAAACTTAAAGCAGACATCATCCTTGTTTCAGATACAGGTATGTTGGCGAACGACGTCCCTTCTATTACCACTGGTCTTAGAGGACTAAGTTATGTTGAAGTAGAAGTAGTTGGACCAAATCGCGATTTACATTCTGGATTGTATGGTGGCTGTGTTGCGAATCCCATAAATATCCTTACAGAAATGATTGCGTCATTGCACGATGAAGAAGGAAAAATAACGATCCCCGGTTTTTACGATTCCGTGATAAATCTTTCGGATGAAGAAAGAGCAGAAATGGCGAAAGCACCATTTTCTCATGAGGCATACTGCGCTGCACTTGAAATACAAGATACGTATGGCGAAAAAGGATACACAACAATGGAGCGCGGCTCAATTCGTCCAACTTTAGATGTAAATGGTATTTGGGGTGGATATATTGGAGAAGGGGCAAAAACAGTAATTGCGTCTAAGGCCAATGCTAAAATATCCATGCGTTTAGTGCCTAATCAAGCGCCAGAAATAATAACGGATTTATTTACCAAGCATTTTCAATCCATTGCCCCTAAAGGTGTTAAGGTAACTGTTAAACCTCATCATGGGGGAGAATCAGCCGTGACACCAATTGATTCAATTGGATATAAAGCAGCTAGCATGGCCTATGAAAAAACGTTTGGAAAAAAACCCATTCCTGTCAGAAGTGGTGGCAGCATTCCTATCGTTTCTATGTTTGAAAAAGAACTAGGACTTAAAACGGTTCTGATGGGTTTTGGATTAGATAGTGATGCTATTCATTCCCCTAATGAACATTTTGGGCTCTTTAATTTTTACAAAGGCATAGAGACTATTCCTTACTTTTACCACTACTTCAAAACCTTATGCAAGCCATAAAACTAATTTTTATTTGGAGCATTATGCTGTTAGCGGTAAGTGCTTGTTCTGTCTTTGAAACACCAGAATTAGTTTCCTTCAAAGGGTACAAATTAATAAAAATGGAAGGAAGTTCCCTTAACTTTATGGTAAATGGAGTGATCTCCAATCCAAACTGGTATACCATCAAAGTCAAGAATTCAAGCCTTGATGTACTTGTTGACAACATGAAACTTGGCGAGATACAGCTAAATAATAAAGTAAAAATGAAAGGCAGGCGAGAAAATGATTTATCTGTTCCCCTCACCTTAGAATTAGAACCAGGCGCCATGGTAAAAATGATGGCTTGGGCCATTCGGGATTCAGTAAATATTCAGTTCAAAGGCCCCGTTAAGGCCGGTGTTTTTTGTATCTACAAAAAAATTCCGATTGATGTATCAAAGAGCGTTTCAACTAAAAATGGAATTAGAAATTTATTTAAAAACCCTTAACTATGTTATCAGCACAAGCAGCGAAAAAACTATTCCTTTTAGATGCATATGCCTTAATCTACCGCGCCTATTTTGCGTTTGCTAAAAATCCGCGCATCAATTCAAGAGGAGAGAATACCTCCGCAGCCTTTGGGTTTACAAATGTTTTAATTGATATCATCAAAACTGAAAAACCGACCCATATCGCCGTTGTTTTTGATCCCCCGGGAGGCTCAACCCATCGCCAAGAACAATTTGAAGCATACAAAGCGCACAGAGAAGAAATGCCTGAAGACATTCGGTCCATGATTATTCCGATAAAGCGAATCGTTGAAGCATTTAATATTCCACTTTTGGAAATTGCTGGGTACGAAGCAGATGATTTAATTGGCGCATTAGCTAAAATAGCCGAGACCAAGGGTTTTATAACGTACATGATGACCCCCGATAAAGATTATGCACAATTAGTAAGTGATAAAACATTCATATACAAGCCTGGAAGAGGGGGGAATCCACCCGAAATATTAGGCGTGAAAGAAGTTTGTGAGAAATTTGAAGTAGAGCGGCCCGAACAAGTAATCGATATCTTAGGCTTATGGGGAGATGCCGCTGATAACATCCCTGGAATTCCTGGTATCGGTGAAAAAACATCGAAAATACTTATCGCTAAATATGGATCGATTGAAAACCTGATTGCCAATGCGCACGAATTAAAAGGAAAACAACAGGAAAATGTCATCGAATTTGCAGAGCAAGGAATGGTATCAAAAATGCTGGCAACTATTATTACCGACATTGATGTTGAGTTCGATGAAGATAAGCTTATCATGTGTGATGTTGATACAGAAAAAGTAAAAAACATTTTTACCGAATTAGAATTTAGGAATTTAGCTAAACGAATACTCGGAGAGGACTTAGTAATACAAACGGATTTTGCACATCCACAGAATGGAACAAATAATCAGCTTGATTTATTTGGCGTGCAAAGCATGATTGAGCCACAAGAGCCTGTTGAGACAGCCACTTACAAAACCATTGTTAGTGAGAAACCAAGCTATCATCTAATCAGCACACAGGAAGAACGCGATGAATTATTAGGGATTCTGCTTCAGCAAAAAGAACTTTGCTTTGATACCGAAACAACGGGTATTGATGCGTTACATGCCGACCTAGTTGGTATATCCTTTTCATACAAAGCAAGAGAAGCTTTTTATGTTCCCGTTCCCAAAGACTTTGAAGAAGCAAAAAAAATAGTTCGCTTTTTTGCACCCTGCTTTGAAAACACCTTGATAGAAAAAATTGGTCATAACATTAAATACGATTTAAAAATTTTAAATCGATATGATGGAAAGGTGCTTGGACCAACCTTCGACACCATGATTGCCCATTATTTAATTAATCCGGAAGCTAGGCAAAGCATGGATTTCTTAGCTACCTACTACCTGAACTATCAGCCTATTTCCATAGAAACGCTGCTTGGAAAAAAAGGCAAGGGGCAAGGAAATATGGCAGATTTAAAGCCTGAGGAAGTTACAGATTATGCCTGTGAAGATGCCGATATTACTTTTCAGTTAAAGCAATTGCTAGCGCCCGAAATCCAAAAGCCTCATTTGTTTGATCTATTCTATAAAATGGAAATGCCCTTAGTTGAAGTACTTAAAGACATGGAATTTGAAGGGATTTCAATCGATGTGCCAGCGCTGAATAGTTATTCTAAAGAATTAGACCTTATTTTAATTGAGCTTGAAAAAGAAATTAAAAATGATGCTGGTTTAGACTTTAATATCGACTCTCCTAAACAATTGGGTGAAGTGCTTTTTGAGCACTTAAAAATTTCATCTAAAGCAAAAAAGACCAAAACTGGGCAGTATGCGACTGGAGAAGATGTTTTACAAAAGCACGAAAAAGACCATCCCATTATCCCCAAAATATTAGAATACCGTCAGCTTCGTAAATTAAAATCCACCTATGTTGACCCATTACCTATGC
>JBEATG010000034.1:0-2827 GCA_041162035.1 Bacteroidota bacterium | reverse complement strand
TGCTCGGTCGTATGCGCGCGGTTCATCCACTGGAGTGCTGCTGGCTGAAAGCTTTGGATGCCAATACTTAATCTATTCACCCCTGCCTTTTTCCATGCTTTGACCTGTTCGGGGCGGATATCATCTGGATTGGCCTCGATGGTAAATTCGATATCGGAATTAAGGGAATTAAGGGAATAGACGGAACTTAATTTATCTAAAATTTTATGGAAATCATCCATGGGCAATAAGGAAGGTGTTCCGCCACCAAAATAAAGGGTTTCAATAGGCGTTGAAAGGTAGTTTTTTTGAATTTCAATTTCCTGGATGATCGCTTTTGTGAAATGGTCAATGTAATTGATCTGGGTTGAAAAATGAAAATTACAATAATGGCAAGCTTTTTTACAAAAGGGTATATGAATATAGATGCCTGCCATGGAATAGTTTAAAAGGTATTGGGACAAAGCTACTTATAAGTTACTAATTCTGCATCAGTATACTTATTTTTGCAATGTATGCAGCTTGGTAAAAAAAATATTCTTATTGTTATAGGATGCTTTATCCTCTTGACTTCCTTTCAAAACCAAGTGCCCTTAAATGATTTGGGCAAGGATACAACAATGTTGCAGACGGATTCACTTTTAATAAAGGATACCTTGTTGATTAAGTATGTGCCTGTAATTCCTACTTCTTTTCAAATAGCAGATGCTTGGCTGGTGCAATCATTTATTGGAAATAAAATAGACAGCAATATTAATACCTTAAAAGCGTATAAAAACTATTTTTTACAAAAAAAGAATGCATATAAATTATATTTTCCCAGTAGCATAACTACAAGAGAATCGCAAGTAGTATATAAAATAGAACAAAGATTCGCATTGCCAGATAAGGATTTGCTATTTTATTTAATCCTCATTCTGATTTTTTTATTCGGGTTTGTAAATAATGTTTTCCCCCAATATTTTTCTAAACTTTTTAAACAGTTTAGCCAATCCTCCTTAAGAATGATTCAATATCGGGAGCAACTTTTACAAAATAGTTTAGGTTCGCTGATTATTAATATTTGTTTTATTTTGAGTTTTTCTTTGATGTCAACCTTGTTAATTTTCAATCGACACTTACTGACATTGTCTTTTTGGGAAGGCTTTTTTTATATCAATTTATTTTTCACATTTTTATATGTCGGAAAATATATTTCCTTACAAATCGCTGGATATGTTTTTAATTCAAAGGAACTCGTAAATACCTATATTTTCGTAGTGTTTATGATTAATAAAGTTTTGGGTGTTTTATTAGTCCCTTTTATATTGGTATTGGCCTTTGCAAAACCCATCTTTCATCCTTATGCAATAGGGGGTGCCGCTTTAATAACGGTCCTTTTAATTTTATATAGGTACTTGTTTTCCCTAACATCAGTTAGGAACAAATTACATATCTCCTCTTTTCATTTTTTTCTATACCTTTGTGCATTCGAGATATTGCCACTCACTATATTGTATAAATTTATAGTACAATATTTTGGCGGCATTTATTAATAGGATACGAAAATAAAAATGGAAGTGAAATGAGTGGAGCAAAAAAATCGACTACAACTAAGACCATTAAAAAAATTCTAGTTTCCCAAGCAAGGCCTGAAAGCGAAAAATCGCCTTATTTCGAATTGGAGCGAAAACACGCAGTCGCATTGCATTTTCAGCCATTAATTCAATTGGTGCCTATTACCGGAAAGGATTTCAGAAAAACAAAGATTGATATTTCAGAATACACTGCTGTTATTTTTACAAGTAAAAATGCCATCGATCATTTTTTTAGAACCTGCGATGAATTAAAAGTGAGTATCAGTCAGGATACAAAATATTTTTGCATCACCGAGTCGGTTGCCTTGTATTTGCAAAAGTTTATTATGTATCGAAAAAGAAAAGTATTTTTTGGTACAGATGGCTCTAATAAAAAAATGTTTGATGTATTGAACAAACATAAATTAAATGAAAAGTTTTTGTATGTATGTAGCGAAAATCAACAGGACAATGAAATTGTCAATTGGTTAAAGGAGCATGCAACAAAATTTGAATTAGGATATATGTATCGCTCCGTGAGTAGTGATATATCAGCACTATTGAAAACCACTGAATTTGACATCATTTGTTTGTTTACGCCGAGTGGGTTGAAAAGTTTATATGACAACAAACCTGATTTTAAACAAAACGGTACCATTATTGGAGCATTTGGTTCCAATACTTGTAAAGCCGTTGAAGAAGCAGGTTTAACATTGCATATTAGAGTGCCTAGCCCGCAAACAACCAGTATGATGTCGGGGCTGGATCAATATCTTTCCTTAAGTAGTAAAAAGAAGTAAGGCGTATTTACTTAATATTTTTCTGCTTCAATTAAATTGCATTTAAATGAATGCAAATCCTAAGTTTACCAATCGTCTTATTGAAGAAACGAGTCCGTATTTATTACAGCATGCGCATAACCCAGTGGATTGGGTGGCATGGTCTTCTTCACTATTTGCCGAAGCCCAAAAAAACAACAAACCTATTTTATTAAGTATTGGTTATTCCGCTTGTCATTGGTGTCATGTGATGGAGCGAGAAAGTTTTGAAGATGAAACCGTTGCAGCATATATGAATGCAAATTTCATCAATGTTAAAGTGGATCGCGAAGAACGGCCCGATGTGGATCACATATATATGGATGCGCTTCAAGCAATGACTGGTTCAGGAGGTTGGCCCTTAAATATTTTTTTACTGCCCAATGGAAAGCCTTTTTTCGGGGGCACTTATTTTCCGCCAAAGACCCTACCACAACGTGCTTCCTGGTTGGATGTTTTAAAAGGGGTTAGTGA
>JBEATG010000019.1:0-10226 GCA_041162035.1 Bacteroidota bacterium | reverse complement strand
CCGATTAATGCAAGCATAAATCGCTTTAATAATGGCACTAATAATCGTGAAAATGGCATATGTAAATTTACTGAATTAAAATTAGCAGTTACCCATTATTATTTTTACTTTTAATCAATTTTTAACCACATTATTAATCCTATGAACACGACGAATGCAAGCTTTGTACATCATGTACTCTTTTATTTGAAAAATCCTAATTCCGCTGAAGATAAAGCACAACTGATTGAAGGTTTACAAGCCTTATCCAAAGTGCCTTGTATCGTTTTTTCAAATATTGCAGCTCCAGCAAACACCACACGCGATGTGATTGAAAAAGATTACAGCATCTCATGGCTTTGTCTTTTTGAATCCCCAGAAAAAGAAGAGGAATATCAAGTGCACCCACTTCATGATGCCTTCAAAGAAAATTATCATCACCTATGGCAAAAAGTGGTGATTTACGATGCATTAAGCTGCTAATATATTTGAAGGTGACTAATAAATTATATGCAAGGTTGCCATGTATTTTAACGAGTCAGTAACTGATATTTTTTACTAATTGTTTATTAACCAAATAATGTATGAACCCTAGTTTTTATAAATTCAGACAAATCATTACCAATCCTATTAAGTTTCGGTTCTTTTTATTTACAAAACTACCGGCCGCCTTTTTTGCTGGTTTACGAATTCACCACTTCGACGAAAACACATGTGTGGTTCGTATTCGCTACTCTTGGTTTAGTATGAATCCTTTTAAATCCATCTACTTCGCAGTGGAAGCAATGGCTGCCGAAATGTGTAGTGGGATGTTGGCATTTGGGCAAGTGTATCAACGAACACCTAAGGTGAGTATGCTGGTCGTGAAAATGGAGGTGGCATTCGTAAAAAAAGCAACTGGCGTCATTTTATTTACTTGTGAAGATGGGCAAATGATTCAAAATGCAATCAATGAAGCGATTGCAACAAGAGAAGGCAAAACAATCGTTTGTAAATCCGTAGGTAAAAACAGCGCGAATGAGATTGTAGCTGAATTTAATATTACCTGGAGTTTTAAAGCCAAATAGCTTTAGACTTTTTAGTGCTATGCAATAGTATTGTCCAATAACAAACAGACCCGCTCCTTTGGAGCGGGTCTGTTAAATTTAAAACCTTTGCTATACGTAATTATATATTTTCTGTAAGCAAGTATTAAAATGTTTTACTGCCGTTGGGCTGATATGCGTATCTAAATGTATAATAGCGTTGTTTGGATAATTTATCACTTTCAGAAGCTGTAGTTGGTAAGGTCACACCACCTTTATAGTAATTAATTATTTCCACCTTGGCATATTTCCCAGATGCAGTTCTGATCACTAACACCCTACCTGCCAACGGTGTAACTAAACTTGTTAATTGGTCATATACATACCAACCTTTACCACTACCAAATGTAACTGCAAAAGAGCCAGGTGCATTATCTGTTTTAAAAACAGAATCATTTGAAATGGTTTTAACATCATTAAACAATCCAGTGTAAATAAATGCACCGCCTAAACCCTTGCCACTAGTGCCGCCGTTGGTCAAAATTTTTGAACCAGCAAAGGCCAAATCCCATTGCGTACTTGCACTATCAGTATTAGGTACAATTGCATTTCGCTCTAAACTGTAAAAAGTATACTTACCAGCACTGAAGGGCATACCTGTGATAGCATTAACACCTAAAACTGTATCCGCTGGCAGATTACTTACTGTAATTGCGGTTACGGGTAGTACAACGGTTGTTTCATTTTTTGTACAAGAAAATAAGATGCTACTTAAAATGAGTAGTAATGAAAATGGTTTTAATTTTTGTATCATGATTTATGTTTTTGGGATTTTTGTAATTTTATTGTTGCGAAAAATGTTCGTCCAGGTAAATTGGGTAGGTTAAGGGCATCTATATAATTCAACATATTATCACAGCCAAATTGGAAACCAAGGCCGTTCATGTAATCCTTACCAATGGATAAGTGTAAGGCAATATATCCTTCAGCAAAACTATCACCGTCATCAAAAACTTCATTTCCATTGGTATTGTTTACCGCCCATTTGCTTCGATATAGTGCTCTGATATTTCCAAATAATCCGTTTTGATTACTATAATTAAATTTAAGCTGCGCTTTGTGTGTACTATTATTCGGAAGCCCCACATACTCACTCACATTTAATTTACGACTTAAGCCATTTGCATCTCTGGTATAAACGGTGCCATTTTTTATTTGAGCTATTTGATCTTTATCGCCTGTTTCTAAATATTGATAAGCAGTACTTATTGAAAATTCTTTTGAAATTTGATGTTTAGCTTCTATTTCAAAACCTGTAGTGAAAGCGCGGCCAATATTTAAGTAACTATAAATTTGAGCACCTGTAATATAGGCGCCTACCTGTTGAACTTCGATTAAATTTCGAATGTCATTTCGAAATAATTGAAAACTAAAATTGTTTTTTGCATTGGGCTCAAATTCCCAAGTCAAATGTGTGCCAGTAGCATATTCAGGTTGCAGGGCTTTTAATTGATAAAAATTATTGTATAAGTTTCCTATTTGACCCAGCGCATTTAATTGCCCAATTACTTTTTGTGCTTGTGCTGTTCCAAATACACTATACGAGCCTGCCGCAGCATTTGTAAAATTTAAATATAATTGCCTAAAGTCAGGTGCTTTAAATCCCTGACCAATGCTTAGCCTAATTCTATTTTGTTTGTTTATTTTATATAACATGGAAGCCTTCGGACTCCAAGCAGATGCATAAGTTTGATTATGATCAAAACGAATACCTCCAATCAATATTAATTTCGAATTAGGCATCCATTCCCACTGGCTAAACGCATATTGATTGGCATTCGTCTTTCTTATTTTTTCACTATCATATCGACTACTCTTAACACCTTCCATGACCGCACCTCCTCCAACAATTGCCGTAAGTTTTTTGTTTACTACCCAGTCCGTTTGATTTTCAAGTCTATTAAATAAATGGTCTAGTATATCAGTATAAGGCGCACCAGAAATAGTTAATAAGTTTTGTGTTGCATTGTATCGCGTGATATAGGATCTGAAACTTGTTTTTAAGGAATTTGAAAATCGATGATTTAAGGAGCTTGATACATTATAATCCGTATTTTTTTCGGTGCCATTGGAATTAATCGTTAAACCCCCATTGGTTACAGATAGTTCATTTTTAATTTGCTCATTCGTAAACCTCATCCCTACAAGTAGATTGGTATTTTGGGTTAAATTATACTTGAATTGTTGATTCGTTGCTAACCTTGTTATGGGTGTTGTTACTCTTGAAGCCGTACTTGGACGAATACTATAACCATCGGTAGCATAATAATTATAATAACCTTGATAAAAAATAGATTTAGAAGCTAATGTATTGTTTACCCCTGCATCAATTGTATTGTAGGTTCCGTATCTGATTGAGGTTTGTAACGGTGTTTTTGTGGTCGCATCCGTAATGATATTAATAACACCTGCCATCGCTTCGCTTCCATATAAACTAGAGGATGGTCCTTTTACAATTTCAATTTTTTTTATATTTCCTAATGCTATTCTGTTTAAATCCAAAACACCAGCGGTCCTACCCACCAAAGGTTCTCCATTGATCAAGATAATTGTATAGTCGGGATTTAGCCCTTGCAATTGAACGCCTGCGCCAAAACCACTAGTCATGGATAATCCTGGTTGTTCTTTTAAAATATCAGTTAATCGTAAAGCACCAATTTGTTGTATTGCTTTTGCATTAATAATTGTAACAGGTACAGTTACGTTACTCAATTTTCGCTCTGACCTTGTTGCAGTAACTACTACACTATCCCCTTGTGATTGTATCGTATCTTTTACAAACCTAACTTGACTAAAAAGACAAATTGGAGCAAAAACCAAGAAATATAAAAATCTTAACTTCATCAGCACGCAAAGTTCTGATTTAGAAAAAGATTAATTTTGAAATCAATTGAAAAAGTAAATATAGCAATACTAAAAATGACAGTGTTATGACATAACCAAGGATAAAATTTAAATTGATGACTTATGTCATGCTTTAATTAGCCTTACTTTTGTTAATAATTTTCTGAATTTCCTTTACCTCAGAAGCTAAAATAAAATACTCCAAGAAACGTTTATCATCTTCCTTTCTGACACTAACAATCAATGGATTTGGGCCATTGGTGATAATTTGATATTTATCATTGATGCCATTAATCACATCACTTCTTACCTTTTTTTGCAATCCCACATTTTTGTCTTTGATACCTAATACATGATTTATTTGATGTATTTCAATTTTTTCATTTGCTAATGAAGCTTGTAAAAGCATATCTATTAAAGAAATTTCAGTGCCCACAAATGCTTGACCTACTGATTTTGCTTTTAAATGCTTAAGCTGAGATAAAACAATTCTTTGTTGAATTTTTTGTTTAAAATAGCGCGTGATGAAAAACACTATTAAAATAAATAGTAATATAAAAGCGACATATTTATCACTACCCGTATCTCTTCGCCAAATGGGGAATTTCAATAACTCAAAATTGGATAACTTAAATGCTACTGATTCAAATTGACCGCTGGATGGATAGTAAAAATAGATCTGTCCTTTATATTCAAAAACATTGCGTAATGCAAAACGTCTTACAAAAAACTGATTGTAATCGGATTTTATAGACTTGTAAATTTTATTATCTATAAAATTGAAATAGTATATTTCATCATTAATAATATGCAAAAAGCCATTTTTGACGGACAAAAAAGCAGTTGGATTTTTATCTTGCCCAAATATTTTTCTAACACTTGGATCCAACTTTCCCAATTTAAACCATGCTTTTTGTTTCAAATCCAAATAGTAACTTATCCACTGACTTTCAAATTCATTTTCAGGAATAAATTTTAATCCAGTATTCAGGATTAATTGAAATGGGACAAACAACTTTTCCGCTTCGCTTGAGTACCATCGATACCCATTTGAAAAAATTTCATAGTTCATGGGAACAATATCCCATTGTTTATCAATCACATTGAATTGTCGAATATGTCCATTCGTTTTCCAAAATCCATAACCTCCATAACTATACAATTGATCCTCGTGTAAAAAATTATAGCAGCCAATATTATAATTGATGTTTATGGTGCGATCAATTCTTCTAAATTCTACTAAACTATCCTTTTGACTAAATAGCTGGTAAACAAACCCAGTTTGCTGAATATTGACATATAAATTGTTTTTATCCTTAATGATTTCCTGACCATTCGGACCATAAAGCGTCCCTTGCGCAGGTATTAGATAATTATCAGGACTAAGATTGATATTGGCATCAAGGTCCTGGTAGGATAGAATTTTTTGTAAAAATGGGGTTTTTTTGACAAAATATACCGTGTCTAATTCGGAATGTTGCGCATTAATTTGAGCAAAGCCTAGAATATTTAGAAAAATGATTAAAAATGTATTTTTAACACAACTCATTGATTATCAGTTTTAATATAGGAAAATAACGTATATCAAATTTATAGATATTAATCAAAAATAAGAAATAACCTATAAAGAAACGCAATAAGTAACATAATATCTATTTAAGATTATTGTGAAAACTGATATTTGCATAGCTTTTGGGGGAAAGCTATGGATTTTGTAAAGGGAGCCGGGAAACCAGCTCCCTTTTTTAATTAAGGCGCGCGCTATACCACCCTTTTTTCACCAAAGCTCCCTTGCGGACTATACTTTGGGATTAAGTCTGATTTTATCATCCATTACCATTCTAACTATTTGATTTTCAGTAATATAGTTTTTCTTAACAATTTGGTAATATTGGGAGTAGTGTAATCAACCCCCAATCAAGGAAATTTGCATGGCTTATTAAATTATCAATAAAACCTATTTTATGGACTTGAATTCTATTTTTAAAATTTTCCTTCCAAAGGACCGTGTTTTTTTCCAACTATTTGAGGATGTAGCTGAGCATGTGTATGAAATGGGCGTTAAGTTAAAGGAGATGGTGACTGAACCTGATGCTGATAAAAGAGCAAGTATATTAGCGCAAATTGAAAATTTAGAACATATCAATGATGACTTAACGCATAATATTTTCACAGAATTAGGACGCAATTTTATCACACCATTTGATAGAGAGGATATACATTATCTAGCTACGTCATTAGACGACATTGCAGACTATATATATGCATCAGCTAAAAAAATTAATTTTTACAAAGTAAATCCAAATGACACTGGGATTCATAAACTAGCAGAATTAGTTTTACAAGGTACGATTGAAACCAAAAAGGTAGTATTAGGTTTACGCAATATGAAAAATATTAAGGAAATGACCGAGGCTATGATCAAGGTAAATAGTATTGAAAATCAAGCGGATGATGTTTTTGATATGAGTATCGAAAAATTATTTGAACAAGAGAACGACTTTAAAGAGGTAATTAAGAAGAGAGAAATATATCAAGTACTTGAAATTGCTACTGATAAAATTGAAGACGTTTCAAATGTAATCGAATCCATCATTATCAAGTACGCTTAATTTAATTCAAGATGACCCTATTAATTGTAATTATTGCATTAGCATTAATATTTGATTATATCAATGGCTTTCATGATGCAGCCAACTCTATCGCTACTGTCGTTTCAACAAAAGTTTTGACTCCTTTTCAGGCTGTTTTATGGGCGGCTTTATTTAATGTTGTTGCCTTTTGGATCTTCAAAGATCATGCAGTTGCAAATTCAATTAGCAAAACGGTTTACAAGGACTTCATTACATTACCCGTAATATTTTCAGGTTTACTCGCAGCTATTTTTTGGAACCTACTCACTTGGTGGTATGGTATCCCTTCCTCCTCCTCACACACACTAATAGGAGGCTTTGCTGGCGCGGCTATTGCGCATGCTCTCATGATAAAAGGGATTGATTATTCTTGGGCTAAAATTGTTGACGCGGATACTATTATAAAAACAATATTATTCATATTTTTAGCGCCTATCATTGGGATTATTATTTCCATTTTTATTACCGTAGTGACTATTATGCGGAATGTATGGATACGCTTATGCATTATATCTGTAGTTACATTTGCAACTGTTTTAATGTTTGATCATTTCGAGGCATCTAAAATGAACGAAAATGTTCAAAAGTTTTACGGTATTGATAAGTACAAAAAAGAGTTGTCAAATATTAACGAAGAACTTAAGACTAACAAAGCAGATACTAAACTATTGGCTAACTTGGCAATCAATGAAGAGAAGTTATCTAAGGCGACTATTTTTTACGAGCAAATAAAACCTGCCGTAGATAATTTTGATGTTTTGGGTGCTGATTCAATTGCCGCAATGGCAAGTTCCAATGGGTGGCTTAAAACGGTAGCAATTAGTAGATTAAAAGATGAAGTTAGAAATGCAAATGACTTTTTGGTTTTGGAAGCCAAGGCGCCAGAAAATAAAGACACAAAAGCTGAATATGCGATTGCTAAAACAACTACAGAAGGTTATAAAGCTCCTTTAAAATTATATCTGGAAGGTGCCATTGATTTAGATTCAACACTTATTTTAGTAAATAGTATTTATCCAATTCAATCAAAGAATATAGTTAAGGTTAAAACGAAAATTACCAAATTCAATATTGAAAAAACTTTTTCAAATGAGATTGATAAGTCAGATAACACGATGATTGTTTACGGAATCATTGGATCTTCTATATTATTCATGTTGGTTTACATATATGTTGAAAAAATAAAGACACCCACAGCACGTAGTGTTGCATACATGTTTAAAAAATTACAGTTATTTAGTTCTGCCGCATTCAGTATTGGACATGGTGGTAACGATGCGCAAAAAGTAATGGGTATCATTGGCGCCGCATTAATTGCGAGTGGAAGTATTCAAGATTTTGGCCAACTTCCTAATTGGGTGCCGATTTCTTGTTATTTAGCAATTGGTTTGGGAACCATGAGTGGTGGCTGGAAGATAATTAAAACAATGGGGTCTCGCATTACGAAAGTAACCCCATTAGAGGGCGTAGCTGCTGAAACTGCTGGGGCATTTACCTTGTTTTTTACTGGACAAATGGGTATCCCTGTTTCAACAACACATACCATCACCGGATCTATCATCGGTGTAGGCGCTACTAAAAGATTAAGCGCTGTAAGATGGGGTGTCACTACTAACTTATTGTGGGCTTGGGTATTAACCATTCCCGTAAGCGGTGTGTTGGCTGCTATTACTTACTTCATTGTCAGTTATATTATAAAATAACATTTTGCCCTAATATTTCGGTCCTACACGCCAAATATTAGGGCAATTCCCCTTCTGTAAATATATTATTAGTCCTAAATTTGCGCATGCAATTGAAGCTGCGCCTTTTTATTTGTTTGTTCCTTATTGTTCATTATAATTCCTACGCACAGGATTCAAGTTACAGTGATTTGTCGCCAGTGATTGTCACTGCAAATAAATTAAAGGAAAAGCGTTCTCAAGCACCCATTGCCATTTCCATATTATCGTCAAAGCTTATTGAGGAAACAAATGCCCAAAGAATAGATGCGCTTTTAAATAAAGTGAGCGGTGTTTATATGCCCACGATTGGGGGCGAACAACATATGATGTCCATACGACAACCCATTTCATTAAAGGGGTTGTACTTATATTTAGAGGATGGCATGCCTATCAGAACCAGTGGTTTATTTAGTAGTAATTCCCTAATTGAAATTAATACCGCTAATATTTATTCCATTGAAGTGATCAAAGGACCCGCAAGCGCTTTATATGGAGCAGAAGCCATTGGTGGTGTGGTAAATTTTTTATCGCAACCGGTACCTATTAAAAATATACTTGACTTAACTGCCCAAATAAATAATACGGGCTATAATAAAATTGATATTGCAGTTGGGATACCCACAAAAAAAGGCGGTTGGTCTATGAACGGCTCCTTCATAAATCAAAAAAATGGCGTCACAGAACATAGTGATTTTAATAAAAATGCATTTTCAATTAAAAAAGAATTTGTCATCAATAAAAAATTAAAGGGCTACCAAACCCTTAATTACATTGATTATTACACACAAATGACGGGGTCGTTAGACAGTATTAAATTTTTTCAACAAAATTTTAGCTCGCAACAAACTTTCACTTTTCGAAAAATTAAAGCTTTGCGGTTAAGACAAAATTTACAATATGATTGGAATACAAACGTAAGTACTACCCTTAATTTGATGTATCGTAATAATACCATGGACCAAAACCCCTCTTATTCTATTGGATCCACTAGCAACCCTACAAAATTTAAAGGTCAAATTAATAGCAATCATTTTAATGCCTATGTGTTAGATATACAACATCATTGGAACATAAAAGCACTAAAAAGTAAGTTGTTCATTGGTGGCTACTGGGATTTTACACCACAAAATTTAATCGCAGATTATATAGATATTTTTAAGGATACTGCTATTGGTAAATACACTAAATATAATTTTCCAACAAAGGATTCTTTAATTACCTCCTACGAAACGGAATTGAATAACAAGGCCATTTACGCGAATTACATTTTTGATATTAATAAATATGTTCGCTTGAACGCCTCTATTCGTTATGATGATTTTACTTACCTTTTTAATAATAAATTACCCACAGGTACCCCATCAGCCAATAATCATTTTACCAATTGGACGCCAAAATTAGGGATCAATTTTAACCGAAATCGTCATGGCGTATATATTAACTATAGCGAAGGATTTGTCCCGCCTCAGATTACTGAAATATACAATGCCATTAGAGTCCCTTTTTTATTGCCTCAAAAATTTAAAAACTTTGAAATCGGCAGCTGGTACCAAACCAAAAAAATATACGGAGAGGTTTCCTTGTACCAACTGAATGGCAGCAATGAAATTATTTCGGTACGACAAACAGATGGTGTTAATCTAAATCAAAATTCAGGGGCAACGAAACATATAGGTATTGAATATCAACTAAGGTATCAATTAAATGCACAATGGGAATTACTGATCAATGGTACCAACACAAAACATACCTATATCAATACCTTGATCAAGGGAACAGATGTGAGTGGCAATGAGATGAATGCAGCGCCACGTAATTTTACTAATATAAGTGCAACATGGAAGCCTAATGCAAAATGGAGGATCTCCATTGAGGAATTACATCAATCTAAATATTTTATGGACGAAACCAATACCACAAGCTATGGTGGTTTTGATGTTTTAAATTTACGTTTTGGTTAT
>JBEATG010000015.1:0-2728 GCA_041162035.1 Bacteroidota bacterium | reverse complement strand
TGATTATTCAAAGCAATGGAGCAAGGCTGCACCCACTTGGCAATGTGCCGCAATTTTTGGACGCAAGCCTGCAACCAACAAATCATTAAAGCCTGCAGGCGAGTGGAATCACTTCACGATTACTTGTAAAGGAAAAATGATATCAATTATTTTAAATGGGACATTGGTTAATGAATGTAATATGGATGATTTCACCTCTAGTAAAGTAAATCCAGATGGAAGCACTGTGCCTTCTTGGTTGAAAAACCCAATGTCAACACTTGCGCTTCGTGGTCATATAGGATTACAAGGAAAACATGCAGGCGCACCCATTTATTTTAGAAATGTGAAAGTGTTCAAATTAAGTTAAGGGATAATTTTATTTATAAACTAATTTTTAGTAAAAAATATTCAAAATGAAAATTGAAAAAAATACCAGAAGGAAATTTTTAAAAAATACAGCTACCATCATTGCGGGATTTTCAATTGTACCAAGACATGTATTAGGAAAGGGATTCATTGCCCCTAGTGATCAACTTACCAAAGGGATTATTGGTTTAGGGGGTATGGGCCGCGGCCATATTGGTTATGCAGGAACAAGGGTCGTAGCCATTTGTGATGTTGATAAAAATCATTTACTGAGTGCTGAAAAATTAATTGGGGGTGGTGTGAAAACATTTCACAATCACCAGGAGTTAATCGCACTTCCTGAAGTAGACATTGTGCATATTGCAACCCCTCCTCATTGGCATGGCATCATGGCAGTAGATGCTGCAAAAGCTGAAAAAGATATTTGGTGTGAAAAACCAATGACGCGTACTATTGGTGAAGGAAAAAAAGTAGTAGAAGCGGTAAAGGAATATAAAAGAATGTTTCGTTTAAATACTTGGTTTCGTTTTGAAGAGAATTTTTATGGAATGAATACAACAGTAAAGCCGATTAAAAAATTAGTGGAATCTGGATTATTAGGATGGCCACTCACTGTCACCGTAAGTAAAACAACCGGATTTGATTGGAAATTTTATTGGATCGGAAAAACAAAATTAGAAGAACAAGCCATCCCCGCACAATTAGATTATGACAGGTGGTTGGGACCAGCGCCCTATAAGTCATATAATTCTCACCGCGTTCATGGTACCTTCAGAGGTTACTGGGATTATGATGGCGGTGGTTTAGGTGATATGGGACAACACTATTTGGACCCAATCCAATATTTTTTAGGAAAGGATGAAACCAGTCCTGTTAAAGTTGAAGTAGATGCTGAACAACAACATCCAGATGCTTGTGGTACATTTCGTAAAATCACCTATACTTATGCGGATGGTTGTAAAATTATTTTAGATGGGGAAGCAACTGATCCTAATGCAGCATATATTGAAGGGCCAAAAGGAAAGTTATTTGCAGGATTCAAATCTGACATTCCAAATTTAAAGGAGAAGATAGCCATGATGCCAGATCCTGCACCTCAAGTAACAAACTTTTTAGATGCAGTAAAATATCGCACGCCATTTGCCTTAAATGAATCCAACGGATTTAGGTCATGTACTATTATTAATATGGGTAAGATTTCTTTACAATTAGGCAGAACCTTGCATTTTGATCCAGATACCCAAGAATTTTTAAATGACACAGAAGCGAATTTTTTAATTAACCCGCCCATGCGTGGCCCTTGGAGTATTTAATTAATGTTGGTTCATGAAACATATGCGTAACATGAATTCACCGATTTAGAAAAACTTTAGAATAACTTTTATGAAAAAATATTTTTATCTATTAGCACTTACCTTATTTATTTCCTTCCAGATGCAGGCGCAAAAGGGAGAAAAAAGTGTAAATCAAGTGTTGACAGTATTTCCATACCAGCATGCGAGCGAAGTTACAGATGCATTAACAACGATGGGTACTTGGAAAAGTGCAGAGTGGAAACTTCTTTTTAAAATGCTGAACGACGACTCCTTGAAATTAAAAGCCACCTATGCCTTAAACGCATATGTAAACATTGTTTCATTGGAAACTGCAAAAAAAGTGAAGACGGTTCAATTGCTTAAAAAACAATTAAAAAAAGCAAGTACTAATTATGCGACCACATTTATCAATGCGCAAATTGGTTTATTGAGTGCAGAAACTGTAGTGACTGCAAAATTACAAAGCTTACCCTCCATTCCAAAGGTTGCTCCAACAAAACAAGTGCAACAAAATTCAGCACAACAATTATTAGCACTTCAGGATCAAATGGACAAGGTAAAAGTGAATGGAAATGATTTTCAAAAGAAAAGTATATTAGTACAGGCTGCAAAAATACCTAGCTTGGGTGCTTTGGTATTTGTTAGCCAATTTTTAGCAGAAACGGGTGTACAAAAGGAAGCAGCTTTAATTGTTACAAGATTAGCGTTAGCAAATCATACAATTAGCGGCCCCTTAGTTCGTCAAGCACTTGAACAAGCCCTACCACTCATCCGTGGTGAGGATAGCGCCCTATTGGTTCCTATGCTTAAAAAGCACCTCAAAAAAATGCCTTATGATTACGGATTTGTTTCCTTGTTTAATGGTAAGGATTTAACAGGATGGAAGGGTCTGGTTTCAAATCCAATTGCAAGAGGAAAAATGAGCGAAGCTGAATTAGCAACTGCGCAACAAAAAGTAAATGAATCCATACAAAAAGATTGGATCATCAAAGATGGCTTATTAGTATTTACCGGACATGGTGATAATTTATGTACGGAGAAGAAATACGGTGATATGGAAATGT
>JBEATG010000103.1:0-2515 GCA_041162035.1 Bacteroidota bacterium | reverse complement strand
CAAACCATTCGTAATCCATTATTTCACTGGTCACATTTGGAATTAAAACGACCCTTTGGGATCAATCAATATTTAGATGAAAAAAGTGCGGGTACAATTTATAAAAAGTGCAATACGCTTTTGGCACAGGATAAATTTTCAACACAGGGAATTCTCAATAATTACAAGGTGGAATTAGTGGGAACTACGGATGATCCATGTGATGATTTGGCGGATCACAAAAAAATTGCAAAAAGTGGATTTAAATGTAAAGTATTACCCACTTTCAGACCGGATAAGGCGTTGAATATTGCAGATAAGGGGGTGTTTATAAAATATTTGCAAAAGTTGGAAAAGGTTTCAGGAACAAAAGTTAAATGCATCAATACTTTCTTAATTGCATTAGAGAGCAGGGTAAATTATTTTCATCAAAATGGTTGTCGCGTTTCTGATCATGCATTTACACAAATGCCGTCACAAATTACCTTTACGACTTCTTTGGAAAAGGAGTTTGTTCAATTCATCCAAAATAAAAACAGTAATCCATTTTCACAACCAGAACGTTTTGCAGGTGCTATACTTTTATCATTATCGAGAATGTATTGTAAAAAAGGTTGGGTACAACAGTTTCACTTGGGGCCTATTCGAAATAATAACGCCAAGTTAGTAGCGCGTATCGGAGTTGATTCTGGAACAGATTCTATTGGAGATTATTCCCAAGCAGTTAGTTTGTCTAATTTTTTAAATGCATTGGACCAAAGAGATGAATTGGCTAAAACCATTTTATATAATAATAATCCTGCAGATAATGAAGTTTTCGCAACCATGTGTGGCAATTTCAGTGATGGTAATTTAAAGGGTAAAATGCAGTTTGGATCAGGCTGGTGGTTTTTGGATCAAAAGGACGGCATGGAGAAGCAACTGAACGCGTTATCAAATATGGGGATTGTTTCTACATTCATTGGAATGTTAACAGATAGTCGTAGCTTTTTATCTTATTCAAGACATGAATATTTTAGACGTATCATTTGTAATTTATTTGCACAGGATATGGAAAAAGGACTCATACCCAATGATGAAAAGTGGATAGCAGAAATTTTAAAGAATATCTGTTATTATAATGCGAAAGAATATTTTAAAATTAATTAATACAAAATAAAACAAGTTATGAGCAAGAAAGTAGTTACACTCGGGGAAATTATGTTGCGATTGTCAACACCTGATTTTAAAAGATTTGTACAAGCAGATACCTTTGATATCACTTATGGTGGTGGAGAGGCGAATGTGGCTGCAGCTTTATGTAATTATGGATTAAATGGAACATTTGTTACAAAAGTGCCTAATAATCCAATTGGCCAATCGGCGATTAATCATTTAAGAAGATATGGGGTAGATACCCAATTTATTGCGCGTGGTGGGGATAGACTAGGTATTTATTTTTTAGAAACGGGTGCTTCTATGCGTGCGTCACAAGTTGTGTATGATCGTGCAGGCGCTTCGATAGCTGACGTAACTGCTGCCGAATTTGATTTTGATAAAATTTTAGATGGGGCTGATTGGTTTCATACGACAGGTATCACACCTGCTTTAAGTGATAAAGCAGCTGCATTAACTTTGGCTGCATTGAAAGCTGCAAAAGCAAAAGGAATTACAACAAGTATCGATTTAAATTATCGTAAAAAATTGTGGACGAAGGAAAAGGCAAGAGAAGTCATGACTGAATTGTGTAAGTATGTGGATGTATGTATCGGAAACGAAGAAGATGCAGATACCACTTTAGGTTTTAAAGCTGCTGATACAGATGTAACAAAAGGAGAGTTGAACCTAGATGGTTTTAAAGATGTATTTAAACAAATGCAAGCTAAGTTTGGATTTAAATTTATTGCATCCTCGTTACGTGAAAGCCATAGCGCAAGTGATAATGGATGGAGCGCATTAGTTTATAATGGAACTGATTTTTACCATACCAAACAATACAATGTTCGCATTGTGGACAGAGTAGGAAGTGGTGATAGTTTTGCAAGTGGTTTAATTTATGGCTTAGTCACTGGCATGCCAATGGCGGATGCTGCAGAGTTTGGTGTAGCCGCTAGTGCTTTAAAGCATACCATCCCAGGTGATTTGAACCACGCAACCTTGAGTGATGTTAAGGATTTAATGAAAGGCGATGGCAGTGGCCGCGTTCAAAGATAAAACAGTAACATACCAATGATGCAATTCCTAAGAGGGTTGCATCATTTATTTTTAATTTAGAAGAATAAAAACGGATTCCAATGATAATAGATACGCTTAAGAATGCACATAAATATTATAATGTACATCCTTTATTTAAGCCAGCTTTTGAATATATCGCTGCACAAAATTTAACTGCCATTGAAACAGGCAAATTTGATATTTCAGATGGATTAAAAGTGATTAACAACACCGCAGTTGGTAAAACAGCCGAAGCAAGTGTTGCTAAATTTGAATGCCATAATAAAAATATTGATATTCAACTTTGTATTAAAGGGGATGAGCAAATGGGATGGAAGCCAAG
>JBEATG010000296.1:0-3425 GCA_041162035.1 Bacteroidota bacterium | reverse complement strand
GTCAAGCATATTTAGAATTATTGAAGGCCCTATTGCTTTATTACCTTGTGTAAGTTTAAATTTTTACGAAAAATGTACAGACTGTAATGAAAAAAAATGCGGTATCAACAAAGTGATGATTGAAGTGCGCGATAACACTTTGGCCATTTTGGATAAAAGAACAGTTGCTGACTTAAATTATAAAAAAGCAAAGTAATTGCTTTTGCGCCGCTCCTATCGCTGGTGTATAAATCAAAAAATATGAAAAAACTATTTTTC
This sequence comes from Bacteroidota bacterium, assembly GCA_041162035.1. Classification (GTDB taxonomy): domain Bacteria; phylum Bacteroidota; class Bacteroidia; order Chitinophagales; family Chitinophagaceae; genus Sediminibacterium. The sequence goes on along the minus strand of JBEATG010000296.1, from coordinate 3,167 downwards.
ATTTTGCTTGTGAGCATTAGCAGCATTACAAATGCGCAAAGTTTGATTGGCGGAAGCAATATTATTAAAACAAACTTATCTAGTGACCTACTGAATAATTACAATATTACTTTTGAACGCAGCCTGTCTCGTTTTATGTCTGTTTCCTTGAGCTATCGTAAAATGAACAAACAAAAATTACCCCTCAAGGAATTAGCAAAACAATTTATTCAAAACCCGGCCATTGATTTTGATAATTTTCAAATTGGAAATTCAGCGATAACAGCGGAAGCCCGTTTTTATTTTGGGATATCTAAAATGTCTGGACTTTATTTAGCTCCTTATGCAAGAATGGCAACATTTGACCTAACTGTCCCTTTAGATTATACTTACACGCCAGCTTCTCCTATTCCAAATGTAACCTTGCCTGCAATACCCATGCATGCACAATTAGATGGCACTATTCGATCCACCAGCTATGGCGTTTACACAGGAATGCAATTCCAATTGTTAACAAAATTGGTATTAGACCTCTGGATTATTGGCGGCCATTATGGAACCTCTAATGGAAAATTGATTTTTGTTGCACCCAATGGCACGCCTGCCTTAGCCTTAACTGAATTAAAAAAGACGATTGATCAAACCAAAACCACCCCATTTAATTTAACAACCTCCACTACGACCAATGGCATTGTAACAGACACGGAAGGACCTTGGGCTGGAATTAGGGGCCTTGGTGTAACCATCGGATTTCGGTTTTAATTATCAATAAAGACTTCATTAAAACATATCTACCCTTCTATTAACGATACTGCTACTAGATTGCGTAAATAACTTACCTTTGATTCCACAAAGCAGAACTATATGATGCCGAATTATTTACAAGATTTATTTAAATCTCAAAGCTACGATGCAAACAACTTTTTTTTAATCGCGGGTCCCTGCGTTGTTGAAAACGAAGACATTGTAATGGAAATTGGAGAAAAAGTAAGTACGCTTTGTAAAAACTTAGGAATTCCGTATGTTTTTAAGGCAAGCTACCGAAAAGCAAATCGCACGAGTGCCAATTCATTTACAGGCATTGGAGATGATACCGGAATGGAATTGATTAAAAAAGTGGGTGCCAAATTTCAAGTACCTACTACCTCTGATATTCATGCGCATGAGGAAGCAGCGATTGCAGCAGCATATATCGATATATTACAAATCCCTGCTTTTTTATGCAGACAAACCGACTTATTAATTGCAGCAGCACAAACAGGTAAAATTGTAAATGTAAAAAAAGGACAATTTTTAAGTGGCGCCTCCATGAAATTTGCAGTGGATAAAATAAAATTAGCAGGTAACGAAAAAATAATGTTGACCGAAAGAGGAAACACATTTGGCTATCAGGACTTAGTGGTTGATTACAGAAATATTCCTGCGATGGCAGAAAATGGTGTACCAGTTATTATGGATTGTACACATTCATTACAACAACCGAACCAAACGAGTGGCGTTACAGGTGGCAACCCACAATTAATTGAAACGATTGCAAAAGCAGCAATTGCTTCAGGCGCTGATGGATTATTTATTGAAACCCATCCAAATCCAGCCCAAGCAAAAAGTGATGGTGCTAATATGTTACCATTAGACAAGCTTGCGCCTTTATTAGAGAAATTGGTAAAATTGAGAATGGCAGTTATTTAGCAATCGCTAAAAATATTTCATAGGATTTCTTTTCCCTAATAGAATGTATTTTCTAATACTTCTCCAAAAAGCCAATATCATATAAATAATAACGGGCGAACCGAAAGTCAGAAATGAAATGTAGATAAACCACATTCTAATTTTAGTGGTTGCAATGCCCAATCTTTCACCAATGGCGGTGCAAACCCCAAAAGCATGTATTTCAAAAAAATCCTTGACTTTTTGCATATAAAAAGCGACTATTCTATGTGCAATCTATAAAAAAAAGTGGACATAAAGTGTATTTTTTGCTTTAACCGGGTGCAAATTTGGCTTACCTTTGCCCCAATTTTAACCACTAAACTAAGTACCATGGCTTTTGATATCGAAATGATCAAAAATTTGTATGCTGCAATGCCTGCAAAAGTAGAAGCGGCTCGAAAATTATTAAATCGTCCTTTGACCTTATCTGAAAAGATATTGTTCTCACATTTGCATACAGATCAAAAGTTAGAAAATTTTGAAAGAGGTGGTTCTTATGTTGATTTTGGACCAGATCGTGTTGCGATGCAGGATGCAACAGCGCAAATGGCATTATTACAATTTATGCAAGCAGGTCGTCCTAAGGTTGCTGTTCCAAGTACAGTGCATTGCGATCACTTAATTTCAGCTAAAGTTGAAGCAAAACAAGATTTACAAGTGGCTACAACAGAAAGTAAAGAGGTATATGATTTCTTAGCTTCTGTTTCAAACAAATACGGTTTAGGTTTTTGGAAACCAGGTGCTGGAATTATTCACCAAGTAGTTTTAGAAAACTACGCATTCCCAGGTGGATTAATGATTGGTACCGATTCACATACAGTGAATGCAGGTGGTTTAGGTATGATTGCGATTGGTGTAGGTGGTGCTGACGCTTGTGATGTAATGGCAGGTTTGCCATGGGAATTAAAATGGCCTAAATTAATTGGTATCAAATTAACTGGAAAATTGAACGGATGGACTGCGCCCAAGGATGTTATTTTAAAAGTAGCTGGTATCCTAACTGTTAAAGGCGGTACTGGTGCCATTGTTGAATATTTTGGAGAAGGTGCTACAAGCATGAGTTGTACAGGTAAAGGAACCATTTGTAATATGGGTGCAGAAATTGGCGCTACCACTTCTACTTTTGGTTATGATGCAAGTATGAGTCGTTATTTAAGCTCCACTGGTCGTGCCGACGTGGCTGCATTAGCAGATACTGTTGCAGAACACTTAACGGCAGATACAGAAGTATATGCTTCTCCTGAAAAATATTTTGATCAAGTGATTGAAATTGATTTAACTACATTAGAACCACATTTAAATGGTCCTTTCACACCAGATTTAGCTACTCCTATTTCAAAAATGAAAGAAGCTGCTGCAGCAAATGGTTGGCCTACAAAAATTGAAGTAGGTTTGATTGGAAGTTGTACGAACTCCTCTTATGAAGATATTAGTCGCGCAGTAAGCTTGGCAAAACAAGTTTCTGAAAAAGGATTAAC
>JBEATG010000273.1:0-7900 GCA_041162035.1 Bacteroidota bacterium | reverse complement strand
GTTGTTCTATCAAAAACATCGCCATGAAAAACCCAGTTCTTTTCACCATTAATTTCAAAAACAATTTTATCGGTGAGCTGAATATTTCCCATTTCAAAATCGGCATATTTACGTAAAGCTTCATCATGGTTGCCAGTGATATAAATCACTTTTGTATCCTTACTCGCCATACTAAAAATTTGCTTGATCACCGCCATATGGCTTTTAGGAAAATAGCGCTTATTGAATTGCCAAATATCAATAATGTCACCATTCAGTATCAAGGTTTTAGGTTTGACACTTTTTAAATAGTTTAGTAATTCTTTAGCTTGACATCCAAAAGTGCCTAAATGTAGGTCACTTACGATACATATTTCCATTGGTCTTTTGTCCATGGGTTGTATTTTATGTAAATAACGCTATACATTGTAACTTCCATATATCCTGTATGTTACCTTAATATTATTAAACTATGAACAGAATATTACTTAATCTTGAAATAACTAAATTTGTAGCACAATTGTATCCCATATGAAGCATGAATTTATTCCTAGAGATATTAGCTGGCTTAGCTTTAATGCAAGGGTTTTACAAGAAGCCAATGATCCCACTGTAACCTTAAAAGATAGAATTCGATTTTTAGGTATTTTTTCAAATAATTTAGATGAGTTTTTTAGGGTACGAGTGGCTACCTTAAAAAGGATGGTTGAATTTGTTGATAAAAAGAAGAATACCAATATTGATATTCTTGAATCGCCACAAAACATATTAGATGATATACAAAGGGTTGTTTTAAAACAACAGAGTGAGTTTGCACGTATTTGGGGAAACATTAATAAGGAATTGATAAAGCGTAAGGTTTTAATTATTAATGAACGAAAATTAAATGCTGTTCAAAAGGAATTTGTTAGAGATTATTTTGATAATGTAGTGCGCCCATACATTATTCCTTTAATGATTGAAAATTTACCGGAGCTTCCCTATTTAAGAGACAAGAGTTTGTATTTGGCAATCGTGATGAAGAATAAAATGGACGCTTATCATGAAAAGTTTTCTTTAATTGAAATTCCTTCTAAATCTATTGGAAGATTTGTTATTTTACCATCTACAGGTGCTACAAAATCAATCATATTATTAGAAGATATTATTAAATATAATTTACCAATCATATTTTCACATTTCAAGTTCAATAAATTCGAGGCGCATGTTTTTAAAATCACCAAGGATGCCGAAATTGATTTAGACCAAGAAGTGGGCTTGAATTTTGTGGAAAGAATTTCAAAAGGAATTAAAAACAGACGTAAAGGAAAACCTGTTCGATTTGTATACGATAAAGAAATGAATGCAGAGTTACTCGATTTTTTAATTCAGAAGCTACATTTAACCAGAAAAAGCAGCATTATTCCAGGTGGCCATATTCATAATTTTAGGCATTTCATGGATTTCCCAGATGTACTAGTGGAAAAAGCAGAACGCCCTAAACCCTTTGTACACCCTTCTTTTAGAAATAAATATCAGGTTTCAGAAGTGATATTACAAAAAGATGTTTTATTGCATTTTCCTTACCACAGTTATGATCCTGTAATAGATATGCTAAGGGAGGCTGCGATGGACGATGCAGTAGAATCGATCAAAATAACAGCCTATCGATTAGCTAGTAATTCAAAAGTAATCAATGCATTAATCAATGCGGCGCGTAATGGGAAAAAGGTGACTGTGTTTTTAGAATTAAAAGCAAGATTTGACGAAGAGGCAAATTTGGAATGGAAGACTTTAATGGAAGAAGAAGGCGTAAATGTTTTAGTGGGCATTCCCAATGTAAAAGTACATGCTAAAATATGTGTCATTCAAAAAAGAGAAGGTATAAAAAGAATACAATACGGATTTATAAGCACTGGTAATTTAAATGAAAAAACAGCTAGGATATATGCTGATCATTGTTTGTTAACTGCTTCTAGGCCTTTGTTGATGGAAGTAAACAAAGTTTTTACTTACCTAGAAACATGGCAATTAGGAGATAAACCCATTGGCAAAACTAGGAACTTACTGATTTCTCCAATTAATATGCGCAATTCAATTATTCAACTTATTGAAAATGAAATTAAGCATGCAAAACAAGGAAAGACTGCTAAAATAATTATTAAATCAAATTCAATTAGTGATCAAATACTTATCGACCATTTGTACAAAGCAGCTAAGGCAGGTGTGGAAGTGAATTTAATTATTCGTGGAATATTAACATTGAAAAAAGGAAGTGAAAAATTAAAAAATAAATTGAATGCTATTAGTATTGTAGATCAATATTTAGAACATGCCAGGGTAATGATTTTCCATAATAAGGGAAATGAAAAGGTTTTCATATCTAGTGCTGATTGGATGGTACGAAACTTAGATCATCGGATTGAAGTTGCTACTCCAATTTTAGATATGAAATTAAAAAAGGAATTAGTTGAAATTATCAATATTCAATTAAATGACAATCAAAAAGCCAGAATTTTAGATGAAAATTTAGGTAATAATTATGTATCTTCCGTAGGTAAAAAACATTGTAAATCGCAGGTAGTTACATACAACTACTTAATTGGTAAAAAATAAACACTTTGACACTTGCAGCAATAGATATTGGTAGTAACGCGGTTAGATTACTCATATGTGAAGTAGTAAAAAAAGGGAAAAATACTGAATTTAATAAATTGAACCTTTTAAGAATTCCAGTTCGATTAGGATTTGACGTTTTTGAAAAAGGATTTATTGGTGGACAAAAAAAGAAGATGCTGATTAATACCATCAAGGCATTCAACAACTTGATGAAAGTATATGAGGTGGATCATTATATGGCTTGTGCCACGAGCGCTATGCGAGACGCCGAAAATGCCAAAGAAATAATCAAAGAAATAAAATCCGAAACCAGTATTGAAATTGAGGTAATCACTGGCGAATTAGAGGCAGAAATAATTTACGAAAATCATATTGCAGAGCTTTTGGATAATGACAAAAGCTATCTGTATATTGATGTGGGTGGTGGAAGTACGGAGCTTACTTTATATCATAAATCCAATATTATACTACAAAAATCATTTAATATTGGTACTGTTCGTATACTTACAAAAAAAGTAAAGGATGAAACCTGGGATGATATGAAAGAAACCTTAAAGGAACTTTCAAAAAAATACGAAAATATCATAGGCATTGGATCAGGAGGAAATATCAATAAACTTTATTCCATTAGCGGTGCAAAAGCAGGCAAATCGATTTTATATGAAACTATGAAAGAAATTTATAAAGAAATGGAGCCACTTTCCGTAGATGAGAGAATGAAAAAATACACCGTAAAAGAAGATAGAGCAGAAGTTATTGTGCCAGCACTAACTATTTATAACGCCATATGCAAGTGGGCGAATATTTCAGAAATACATGTACCTAAAATAGGACTAGCCGATGGTCTTATTCACCATCTGTATGATATGGTAGTGCATGATTGATAGGGCTAATCAAGTTTATTTATAATTTTAACAGGTTGAATGCAATTTTTCAATTCGGCAGTTAAGTTCTCAAACGCATCCGTTGCATTATTGCAGAGAACGATTAATGTTATATTTGATTTTAAAAACCTGATAATGATGGTTTTATACCCTGGGTTATCTCCATTGTGCCATACTATATTTTCCCCTAGCCTTAATTCCCACCCAAACCCATAATTGGAAATACCCCCATTGTTTAAATGCATCGGTATAAAACCATCTGCCAATGTATTTTGACTTACTAACTTATTAGTATACAGGGCCTGATCCCACTTTAAAAGATCTTCTGCGGTTGAACTTATCCTTCCTGGACCTTTTCTATTCCCCAACCAAATGGTATAATTTGAAGAAGGAAATGAATCAGCTCTTATGTAGTCATTCCTTTCTGGTACAAATACATGACCTATTGCAAAGTTTTTAATGGTCGCTTTTTCGGCTAAACTGCGAATGGCCGTATGATTCATTTTTAACTTATTAAATATCTCAGTATTACAAAATTCAATAAAATCCCTGCCGCTAACTTTTTCAAGAATACTTGCTAATAAAACATAGCCCGTATTACTGTATAAATACTTTTCGCCAGGTTCAAATAATTTGGGCGGCGCATATTTATTCAAATAGTTGATAATATCATCATTGCCTGCGACTTTTGATTTATCCCAATAACTATCCATGATGGCTTGGTAATCAGGTAAACCACTTGTATGCGTAAGCAATTGCCTAATTGTCATTCCCTTGTAAGGTATGTTGATGTATTTTTCAACTAAGTCATCATAATGCAATAATCCTTTTTCTTTAACCATCATAATGGTCATGGCCGTAAATTGCTTACTCACCGACGCTAATTCAAAGATGCTATTTTTATTTAAAGGCTTAAGGTTGGCATAATCGATATACCCTATTGCTTTATTGTATTTCACTTTACCATTTTCCGCAATAAGCACTACCCCACTAAATTTATTAATTTTAGCCAAGTTGCTTATAATAGAATCTACTTTCTCGTAATTAATACGCTGTGAAAAAACAGCAGTACAACAAAACACAAATATAATTAGAATGAATACCCTGTATAATTTTTTCATATCATAAAGTTAATTAGCATCAATAAAAAGCACTATCCCATTCAACACACTTAAATATACAAATAATAAATTTATAGTTTTAGCAATGAAAAAAAGTCAGCTTCCTCTAATTCAACTACTTCCCCAGGTTGCATATTGCCAATAACAATATCCTCAATTGAAATTCTTATAAGTCGCAAGCATCTGTGGTTAATTGCCGCAACCATTTTTCGAACTTGATGAAATTTTCCTTCGGTTAATGTTATTTGTAACCAAGTAGTTTTTACATTATGATGTAAGGGTATACCAGCCTCAAATAAATGAGGTGGTTTTTGTACTAATTTTACTTCACATGGTGTTGTTGTAAATGCAGTTCCATTGGATGCACTTATTTCAATACCATTTGACAGCTTCAGGACAGTTTCAGCACTTACGGTATTTTTTACTTGAACCAAATAAGTTCTTTTATGTGGAACCGCTCCCTGAAATAAAAGCTTGGTTATTTTTTTATTGGTCGTAAGTAATAATACCCCTTCCGAATGTTGATCCAAACGACCAATGGCATGGGTTCCTTCAGGGAAATTGAAATCCAAATCACCCAACAACCTCACCTGATGGCTACTCACAAATTGCGACACCATCTGAATAGGCTTATTTAGTACAAAATATCGGTGTGGCTTCATAGTAGCAAATTACATCATCCTAATAGCAAATTACTTAATATTGCATATGGAACAAACTTCTAATGATCCTTTACACGGTAAAACACTCGAATTTATTGTCACCGAGCTAGTCAACTATTTTGGCTGGGAGGTTTTAGGACAACATATTCCTATAAATTGCTTTAATAGCAACCCCAGTATAAAATCAAGTTTAACTTTTTTACGCAAAACCCCTTGGGCACGCAGTAAAGTGGAGCAGTTATATATCAGAATGATTAAAAACTAAGCTCATTTAATTTATCTGTAGGATTCATCATATAGGTGATCATGGTATTATCATTAAGCAATTCCACTACCCTAAAGCCTTTATAAGGTGTTCCCCAATTGCCGCCTACATGTGCATCAAAAATAAAGGGTACTTTTTCAACCATTTGTACGCCATCTTGATCGTGTTCATGACCATGGAAAACCGCTTTTACATTTGGATATTTTTTGATGATATCAAATACTCCAGGTGAACTTATGCCATTTTTTGTCCACTTTGCTTGTGGTATATGTAAAAAGATGAATACTTGATTCTTGTCCTTATGTGATTCCAAAGTGTTATTCAACCAAGTTAAATCCGGTGATAAATAAACCCCTTGTTCATTGGAAGTATCCCCTAATAAAATTCCATTACCCTTGATTACAACATCATGATTTAAAGGTGTGCCCCAAACGCTGTTCCAAAACTCAGGCGTTACCATATCATGATTCCCCCTGGTTACATAGTAAGGCATTTTTAATGCATCTATTTTTTCCTTGACCAATGGCAGGAATGATTTTTCATTATGAATTAAATCTCCATTCATGACACAAAAATCCAAAGGACTATGTTGATGAAACAAATTTATATGTTGGGTAACTGTCTCCATCATTTGTTCGTAAAGCGTATTGGGCTGACCGTAATGGATATCGGAAGCCACTACAAAACGAAGTTTAACTTTACTTTTTAAGCCAATAACATCATTGGCACTTAAGGAGGTAACTTTACCTGTTATTAAGAAGGCGGAAGCAAAGGATATATTTTTTATAAAATGCCTACGAGATGTCTCTAAATTTATATTATCTGACATAATGATTTATTTATCATTAAAAATAATCAAAATTTAGGATTAAACTAGGAAATAAGATGAAGGGAATATTAATAATTAACAGGCCAATAAGTTGGAACTAATGTGCTGCGGTATGTTTTTTAATAATTTCAACTAAAACATTGGCTGGTTGAACACCTGGTTGACGCCACTTAATTTCACCTTTATGAAAAAGGGCGATTGTTGGTACACTTGATACATTCAATTCCGATGCCAATTGCTGATTACGATCAACATCAATTTTTATGATGCGTACCTTATCGCCCATTTGAGTGCGAACTTGTTGTAAAATTGGAGGCATCATTTTACAAGGACCACACCATTCAGCAAAAAAATCAACAAGTACTGGTATATCACCATTTATAATTGAACCAAAAGTTTCTGTAGTTGACATTGTGTTACTATTTTATTTCAGTAAATTCTATATTTTCAGTTTTATTCTTGGGCACATGATTAGGGGTGTAACCACAATTATTATAGCCGCAACCAATTTTATATTTTGCGCCTACAATGGAATAAATGGCAAAAAATAATGCAAACAACATTGCTACATTATCTGAATTTTGGTAGCCTACCATACCCACAATCGCGGTCATTATCAACCTAAAAACTAAGATTAAATCCAATTTGCTTAATAAATTTTGCATAATAAATATTTATACAAATTTAAGCGCGCTTTTTAAGCATAAATGTGACATTTATTACACAGCATGGCTTGCTATTGGTTAAATTTCTTACTAAAATCGTATCTTCAATATAGAATTTATACACCATGCTATCAATTGAACAATTAAAACATTTATTCCCTGATTGGGAGGCAGGATTATACGAAGCTGTATTGGAACATGCAGAATTAAAAGAGGCGAATGCAGGTGAAATATTATTGAAAAAGGGACAAAATATCAAATCAGCGATGTTGGTGGTGGAAGGCACTATAAAGCTATATCAGGAGGATGAGGATGGCGGAGAATACTTTATGTACCATTTAAACCCGGGAGAAGCATGTGCTGTTACCTTAGTTTGCAATTACCATCATGAGCAAAGCCAGGTTTTAGCAAAGGCAATTACAGATATCAAGTTTTTAGCGATCCCGGTTACCTATATGGAAAAGTGGCTGAATGAGTTTAAAAGCTGGCATTACTTTGTTATTAAAACATATCGAAGCAGGTATGAAGAATTGCTAAAAACCATTCATGAAGTGGCGTTTAAAAATATGGACGAGCGTTTAGAGTTTTATATAAAAAAACAGGTTGATCAATTTGGGGTGACCGTAAAACTGACCCACCAAGAAATTGCGAATGATCTTAATACTTCCCGCGAAGTGATCAGTAGATTGTTAAAAAAAATGGAGCACAATGGTTGGATTAATATGAATAGAAACGCCTTTGATTGGATCAAGAAGTAGGACTTTTTGGGAGGCATTTTAGTTGATGTGATAAATATCACAATTTAATAGTAAATATTAATTGAGTTTTGCAGTACATAAAATAATTAATATGTTTAGTTTTTTCAAGAATTTATTTGGCCCCGGTACTGATTATAAG
>JBEATG010000230.1:0-4207 GCA_041162035.1 Bacteroidota bacterium | reverse complement strand
ACCAGTTCAAGAAAGAACACCCGTTCCATTTGCCTCAAAGGTAAAAACAGAATTTATGGGGCAAACAGTAGATGTGATGCATGCATGTGGACATGACTCCCATATTTCTATTTTAATGGCTACTGCTAAAGTGCTTCAATCTATGCAGAAAGAAGTACCAGGATCTGTGGTATTTTTATTTCAACCTGCTGAGGAAGGTGCTCCAGGAACAGAGGAAGGCGGTGCTCCATTAATGATCAAAGAAGGCGCATTAGACCAACCAAAAGTAGAAGCAGTATTTGGATTACATATTGAGGCAGAATTACCGGTAGGAAATATCTATTACAAACAAGGTGCATTTATGGCATCCTCGGATTGGTTTACCATCAAAATAAATGGTAAAGGTAGCCATGGTTCACAACCTTGGGGTGGTATTGATCCAATTGCATCTGCTGCTCAAATTATAGAAGGACTACAACATATCGTTAGTAGGCAAATGAATATCGTTACAGCACCTGTAGTCATCACTGTAGGTACCATTAAAGGAGGTGTTCGTTCAAATATAATTCCGGAAACGGCCGAACTTACTGGTACCATTCGTACCCTTGATTCAAAAATGCAAACTGAAGTGCATGAAAGAATTAGAAATACAGTTAAAAATATAGCAGCAAGCTCCGGCGCAACTGCTGAGGTTACCATTGATACAAAAACATTAGTTACTTATAATGAACCAAGCTTGGTTAAAAAAACATTACCCTCACTATTTAAGGCAGCAGGTGCCAATAATGTGCTTGAAACCACTTGGCAAACAGGTGCAGAAGATTTTTCATTTTTTAGTGCAAAAGCACCAAGCTTCTTTTTTTATTTAGGGGCACTTCCAGCTGGTAAAGATCCAAAAGATGCAGCACCACACCACACACCCAATTTCTACATTGATGAATCTGGATTTACAGTTGGCGTTAAAGCTTTTTGTAATTTAGTTTTTGATTATGCGAAAGTGAAATAAATAAAAAAATTATTTATTATAGACGCGGGCACCGAATAATAAACTTCCAATACGAACCATAGTACTACCCTGTTCTATGGCCAATTTATAATCCGAACTCATGCCCATACTTAATTGATCAAAATGATTGGAATTTAAAAGTATTTCTGCTTTATTGTAAGTATGCTTTAAACTAGAAAATTCATTTTGTATCAAAACCGTGTCATCAGAAAAAGAAGCCATTCCCATCAACCCACGTAATCTAATATTCGAATAATTAGTCAAACGACCGCTTTGAATTAACTCCAATAAAGTCAATTCATCAAATCCAAACTTTGTTTCCTCTGAGGCAATATGCATTTGCAATAATACATCAATGATGCGATTATGTTTTTGTGCATGTTTGTTAATTTCAATGAGTAGCTTTTCACTATCTACCCCATGAATTAAATATACAAATGGGGCTATGTATTTAACTTTATTAGATTGCAAATGCCCAATAAAATGCCAATGAATATCTTGTGGTAATTGTGCCGCCTTATCCACTAGTTCCTGAACATAGTTTTCGCCAAAATCCTTTTGACCCAATTGATGTAAATCTAAAATAGCTTCATTGGGTTTCGTCTTACTAACCGCAATTAATTGTACTTTATTTAATTGTAAATAAGTAGTTACTTCTTTATAAAATTCAATATTAACAGACATCTAAATATATTATGCTTTACTTTAAAGGGGATTTACCCTTTGCACAAAAATAGGACTAAAAGTAAAATTATTTGGTAATACTTCTGCCAATCACCATTTTTTGAATCTCAGACGTACCCTCGTAAATTTGTGTAATTTTTGCATCACGCATTAACCTTTCGACATGAAATTCTTTTACAAAACCATACCCGCCATGCACTTGTACCGCTTCGGTGGTCACCCACATTGCTGTATCACTTGCATGTAGTTTTGCCATTGCTGCAGATAAAGTATAATCCATTCCATTGTCCTTTTCCCATGCGGCATGATAACATAAAAATCTGGCTGTTTGTATACGGGTGGCCATTTCTGCTAACTTAAATTGAATCGCTTGATGTTCATGAATCGGTTTTCCAAATGATTTTCGTTGTTTACTATACGCCAATGCTAATTCATAAGCACCACTCGCAATACCTAATGCTTGTGCTGCAATTCCTATACGCCCTCCATTCAAAGTTTTCATTGCAAAATTAAAACCAAACCCATCTGCCCCTATTTGATTTTGTTTCGACACCACCACATCTGTAAACGAAACGGCATGTGTGTCGCTACCTCGAATACCCATTTTATTTTCCTTTGGTCCCACGGTTATACCCGGCGTATTTTTTTCAACGATAAATGCATTAATTCCTTTAGGTCCTTTACTCGCATCCGTTTGAGCCATCACTAAATAAACGGAAGCACTTGATCCATTAGTGATCCAATTTTTAACGCCATTCAAAATAAAATGATCCCCTTTATCTAGCGCTGAGGTATGCTGATGTGTTGCATCACTACCTGCTTCTGGTTCACTTAATAAAAATGCGCCTAAATATAATTCCCCGTCTTTTTTACCCTGTGCTAATGGCGTTAAATATTTTTGTTTCTGTATATCAGAACCATAATGTTCCAAACCCCAACATACCAAACTATTATTTACACTCATACAAACACTCACACTGGCGTCTATTTTTGAAATTTCTTCCATCGCTAATACATAGGATACGGTATCCATTCCTGCACCACCAAATTCAGTTGCAGTCATCATACCTAGAAAACCTAAATCCGCTAATTGTTCAATTTGATTTTTGGGAAATTTTTGCTGCTCATCTCTTTCAATGACTCCTGGCAAACATTGTTGTTGCGCAAATTCACGTGCAGCTTTTTGAATCATTAATTGCTCTTCCGTTAATCTAAAATCCATATACAAAGTTTGTATAAAATTACGCTAACAATTGTTAGTATAAAAATTTATTTTAAACTTTATTTCTAACTAATTGCGCTTATGTTAATCCACACTTGGTTCTTGCTGACTTAAGCAATGAAAACTGCCCAAACCCCAAATAATATCGGTTGAATCAATCCCAACCACTTGACGTGATGGAAAACAGGATTGTATTATTTGCATGGCTTTATCGTCCTTGTCACATCTAAAAGTGGGTACTATAATATGCCCATTACTAATGTAAAAATTAGCATAGGAAGCTGGAAGCATTTGTTCTTCATAAATAACATCTGCTGGCATTGGTAATTCTACAATATTTAATTGCTTCCCATTCAACAAACGCATTTGTTTGAGCTCCTTCAAATTTTGTTGTAATAGTTCATGATTTTCCGACAATACATTATCCTCAATGACTGTAATAACAGTATCCTCATTTACAAAACGCACCGTATCATCAATATGACCATCAGTATCATCTCCTACAATTCCATCAGATACCCATAACACTTGATCCATTCCATAATAATCACACAAATATTTTTCAATTTGAGATTGATTTAAATGCGGATTTCGGTTGGGGTTTAACAAACATGATTTTGATGTCATAATGGTGCCAGCACCATTAAAGTCGACCGAGCCTCCTTCCATAATTATTTCCGGATAAAACACAGGTAAATTCAAGGCCTTCGCAATATTTGTTGGCATTACATCATCCAAATCATAAGGTGGATATTTACCACCCCATGCATTAATATTCCAATCCACAATTGCTTTTTTATCTTCAGGATGATTGCGAATTAAAAAGGATGGTCCATGATCACGACACCAAGCATCATTGGAAGGATGTAAATAAAAAGTTACTTTAGTTAAATCAACGCCTGCTAATTGCAACATTTTATTTGCCGAGTTGCGCATTTTTTCATCTACGACATTAATACAAACACGTTCCGTTAATGCAACTACTTTAACAAACTCCGTATAGGATGGATAAATACTTGCAATTTTACCAGGCCAGCTTTCCTCCTTATGTGGCCAGGTTAACCAAATTGCATCATGTTTTGCAAATTCGGCAGGAAAATAATAGCCCATTGATTTTGGCGTTACTCCATCACCCATTTTCCTTAATTCATTTAAATGATTATTCTGCATCATCAATATATCGTTTAGTAATGGGTTTATAGGAATCAATACGACGGTCACGTAAAAACGGCCAATGCGTTCGATAACTGTCCGATTTTTCAGTGTCAATATCTATCACAGCAACTTCTTCATTATCATGTGATGCTTTATAAAGT
>JBEATG010000082.1:0-5055 GCA_041162035.1 Bacteroidota bacterium | reverse complement strand
CCACTCAGTCCTTTGCCAAAATAGTCGTTTGCGTCACCTTCTAATTCCAATGTAACCCCTTTGGTATTAAACGCACCAAAGCTTTGGCCTGCAGTTCCTTGAAATTTAAAATGAATGGTATCCTCAGGTAAACCATTGCCTTTATGCACTTTGGTTATTTCATTAGAAACAATGGTGCCAGTGGTACGATCAGTATTTTTAATTGGGAAGTTCGCAGTTACTTTAGTTTGTTTATCAATGGCTGGTTGTGCAGCTGCTAATAATTTCCAATCTAAAACATCGGACATTAAATGATCCTGCACTTCAGTTTGGTATAAGCTAACGCCATCTTCGGCAGGTGCTTTATACAACACATCACTTAAATCTAAATTTTTGTATTTCCAATGATTTATGTTTTCACGCATGGTCAAAGCATCCACTTGTCCCACCATTTCGTTTATTGTTCTATATCCGAGCTCAGCCATAATTTCACGAAGTTCTTCTGTTATAAATTCAAAGAAACGAACAACGTGATCTGGATCGCCTTTAAAGCGTTTGCGTAATTCAGGATCCTGTGTAGCAACGCCAACAGGACAGGTATTCATATGACATTTTCGCATCATGATACAACCTTCCACTATTAATGCAGCAGTAGCAACACCCCATTCTTCTGCGCCTAATAATGTTGCAATAGCAATATCTCTTGCAGTTTTCATTTGACCATCGGCTTGCACTACAACACGACTGCGTAATTTATTTTTAACTAAAGTTTGATGTGTTTCTGCCAAACCTAATTCCCAAGGAAGTCCTGCATGTTTAATGGAACTCAATGGGGATGCACCTGTGCCGCCATCAAAACCTGCAATTAAAACTACATCTGCTTTTGCTTTGGTCACCCCTGCAGCAATGGTTCCAACGCCTGCTTTACTTACTAATTTAACATTAATTCGTGCTGCACGATTCGCATTTTTTAAATCAAATATTAATTGCGATAAATCTTCAATAGAATATATATCATGATGGGGTGGTGGTGAAATTAAACCCACACCTGGAGTCGCATGTCTTGTTTTACCAATCCAATCATCTACCTTATCGCCCGGTAATTGTCCGCCTTCACCAGGTTTTGCACCCTGTGCCATTTTTATTTGTAATTCATCGGCTTCTGATAAATAATAACTTGTAACACCAAAACGCGCACTGGCCACTTGTTTAATTGCACTTCGCATGGAATCGCCGTTCGGTAATTTTTCATATCTTATTTCATCCTCACCGCCTTCACCGGTATTGCTTTTGCCACCCAATCGATTCATTGCAATTGCAAGGGTGGTATGTGCTTCCCATGAGATAGAACCAAAGGACATTGCACCGGTGGCAAATCTCTTATATATGGCTGATGCGGGTTCCACCTCGTCAATAGATATAGAAGGCCTGGTGGGTTTAAAATCAAACAAGCTTCTTAACGTACAAGCTTTTTCGGTTTGATCATTGACTGTTTTGGAATATTTTTTAAAAGTGGGGTAGTCATTCATTTTTGTGGAATGCTGTAACAAATGAATGGTTTGTGGATTGAATAAATGAAATTCACCACGACGTTTCCATTGGTATACGCCACCTTCCGCTAAACGATCTACTGGAGATGATTTCTTTGCAAAAGCCAAATCGTGTTTTGCTAAAATTTCTTTTGCTATTTCATCTAAGCCCATTCCGTTGATACGTGAAGTGGCTCCTGTAAAATGTTTATTAACTACGTCTTTATTGATTCCAATGATTTCAAAAATTTGCGCGCCTTGATAGGATTGCAAAGTAGAGATACCCATTTTTGAAAACACTTTATACAATCCTTCGTTCACTGCCTTAATATAATTCTTCTTTAATTTTTCTGAATCATAATCGGATTTGATTTTATCAAACAATTTCATATCTCGAATGGTAGATAAAGCCATGTATGGATTAATCGCAGTAGCGCCAAATCCAATCAAGCATGCGTAATGGTGCACTTCCCATACATCGCCTGCCTCAACAATAATTCCCACTTTGCCTCTTAATCCTTTTCTGATTAAATGATGATGTACGCTTGAGCAAGCTAACAATGTTGGAATTGCGGCATGTTCAGAATCAATAGCACGATCCGTCAATACAATCACTTCAAAGCCATCCTCCACTGCATCCACTGCATAACGACACAAACGATCAAGGCCTCTTTTTAAAGAACCTTCTTTTCCATCCGCTCTAAAATAACATTGTAAAGTTTTTGCCTGGAATACACCAGTATCAATACTTCTAATTTTTTCTAGTTCGTGGTTGTTTAATATAGGGTGTTTTAATGCAAGGCAATGGCTTGCCATTGGATCCTCTGTCAATAAATTTCCTTGACTTCCTACAAAGCTTGCCAAGGACATCACCATTCTTTCCCGAATTGGATCAATGGGAGGATTGGTTACTTGCGCAAATAATTGTTTAAAATAACTTGTTATATGTTGTGGTTGATCACTCAAAATTGCCAAGGGCGTATCCGTACCCATAGAACCAATGGGTTCTTTGCCATCCAATGCCATTGGCATAATTATATTCTCTAAATCTTCCTTGCTATAGCCAAATGCTTTTTGGTATTTAAAAATTTGATCATGCTCCAAATGCGTAAATTGAATACGCGGTTCTGGTAATTCTTCTAATCTAATTTTATATTTATTGACCCAATCTGCATAAGGTTGTTGTGCGCAAATATTTTCTTTTAAATCAGTATCGCTAATAATTTTTCCAGCCTCCATATCCACTACAAACATTTTGCCTGGTTGTAATCGTCCTTTTTCAATAATAATAGCAGGGTCAATAGGTAAGGCACCTGTTTCTGATGCCATGATTACTCGATCATCATTGGTTACACAATATCTGGAAGGTCTTAAACCATTTCGGTCAAGCGTTGCGCCAATTATTTTTCCATTGGTGAATGAAATAGATGCAGGCCCATCCCATGGTTCCATAAATGCTGCATGAAATTCATAAAATGCTTTTTTAACTGGATCCATTAATTCATTGCCGTCCCATGCTTCTGGAATCAACATCATCATGACATGTGGTAATGAACGACCAGATAAAGTTAAAAGTTCAATCACATTATCCAAACAAGCAGAATCGGATTGTCCTGCAGTTACAATAGGTAAAATCATATCCAATTCCTCCTTACTAAAATAAGGAGAGAAGAAACTGCTTTCGCTTGATCTTAACCAATTTAAATTCCCTTGTAAAGTATTGATCTCCCCATTATGTGCAATGTATCTGAAAGGTTGTGCAAGTTTCCATGAAGGGAAGGTATTCGTTGCAAAACGAGAATGTACCAAGCCAAAAGCCGATACAACACGTTTGTTACTTAAGTCGGGAAAGTATTCTCTTACTTGATGGCTTGTTAATTGTCCTTTATAAACAATGACTCTTTGTGAAAGTGATGCCATGTAAAAACCAATAGCTTCCTTTTTAATAGAATTATTGATTGTGTGTGAAGCGTAATTTTTTAAAATAAATAATTTGCGTTCAAAATCTTCTGGGTCGGTAATGTTATCAGGTTTTTTTAAAAAAACTTGTTCCATAATCGGTTCAACAGATAATGCAGATGGGCCAATTGTGCTTTTATTTACTGGAACAGTTCGATAGCCAATAACTTCGATACCCAATTTTTCTGCAGCGCGCGCAAATATTTCCTGACACTCTTCCTTCATTCCTTTTTCAGCAGGGAAAAATATAAATCCAACACCATATTCATTAATGTCGGGCAAGTGAATTCCTTTGTTTAATAATTCATCAAAGAAGAATTCATGTGGAATTTGAATCATAATACCTGCGCCATCACCTGTATTAATTTCACATCCACAAGCACCACGATGCTCCATGTTCTCTAAAATAGTTAGTGCATCAGTTACATTCTGATGTGCTTTGATTCCTTTGATATGGGCAACAAATCCTATACCACAAGCGTCGTGTTCAAAAGCAGGATCATACAATCCTAAGTTTTCATTTTTCGTCATTTCCAACCAATTATTTAAAGGATAATTTAAACCGGGTAGCGATTCGTGGAAAATTACGAAATAATGAGGATTTTTTATAGGAGAAGTGCAAGAAATTTACGCACCAATAATTATCATTTATAAAACCTATAATTCTACTAAAATATTATTAATAACGAACGTTCGCATTTGTAGTTAATTGGATGCGGCTTACCGTAACAGGATGAATGGTTGTAAGTTATATAGTATCAATCCTTATGTGATTAGTGAGGTCGGATTTTTGGTACTTCTTATTTTTTTCAAAAATGCCAAAAAGTGAACTGCCAGATCCTGACATACTTGCGTAAACAGCCCCTTGATGGTACAGGTCGTTCTTTAATGCGCCAATGATGGGGTGTGATTTAATCACCGGTGCTTCGAAATCATTTATCAATTCCTGCCTCCAAGTGGAGATAGGTTGTTGAATGATGGTAGCAATTAATTTATCTTTTTTACAGGGCGTTATTTGTTGGAAAGCCCAAGGGGTTGCAATATGAATACCTGGATGTAAAAGTACAATGCTGTAATTGGATAAGTTGCATTCGATAGGAGAGAGTAGTTCTCCCTTTCCTGTTGCATGACAGGGTGTATCATATAAAAAATAAGGACAATCACTTCCTAATTTTTCAGCATATTGCAAAAGTTGTTCCAGACTTAAACCAATTTGGAATAAGGAATTTAAAATTTTTAATGCAGCTGTGCCATCACTTGAGCCTCCGCCTAATCCAGCACCCATCGGGATTATTTTATGTAAATGCATTTGTATTTCAGGAAGGGAAGGGAAATCGGCTTTTAATAAATGGTATGCTTTTAGGCATAAGTTATTGCTGCTATCTCCTGGAATTGCCAATCCTGAATTTGAGAAACTTGTGTTTTCCTTATTTTTTGCAGGCGTAATTTCAAGAATATCTTTTAAGGTAACTGGATAAAAAACAGTTTCTAATTCATGAAAGCCATCGGGTCTTTTTGCGACAATGGATAAGCCTAAATTAATTTTGCAGTGGGGGTATTGAATCATTGTTTATGATTTCTTTTGCGC
>JBEATG010000219.1:0-3497 GCA_041162035.1 Bacteroidota bacterium | reverse complement strand
GGACTGCGGGAACCAAAGGATTGAAAAAAGGAAATTTAATAGTGATTGCATTAAAGGATTCTGCAGCGTTAATGGCATATAAAGGCAAATTAAAAGGAAAACTAATCATCATTGATCAGTTAAGCGTCTATAAGCAAAGTTTTAAAGCAGACGCAGTTAGATATACGGATGAGGAGCTTGCGAAAATGGCTGCTGCCACGCCACAAGGTGGTGGTCGCCGTCAACCCACTGATACCGCTCAAATGCGTCAAATGAGAGAACAGTTTGCGCGCAGTGGTGCAGGTGCTTCTATGCGCGTTACAAGTATGCTAAAAGCAATGGCGATGGAAGAGGGCGCCATTGGAATGATATCTACTAGTACAAGAAACCATGATGGAACTATATTTTCACAAGGCGGCGGTGCATACAAAGGAACAGATCCGGAAAACTTTTTGGATATGGCTTTAGGGATTGAAGATTATAATACTTTATTAAGAATTGCAAAATCAGGTACCGATGTTGCTATTGAAGCCGACGTTAAAGTTAAGTTTCAAGACAAGGATTTACAAGGCTATAATGTAATAGCTGAAATCCCTGGAACAGACCCTACTTTAAAAGACGAAGTGGTAATGATTGGAGCGCATTTAGATTCATGGCAGGCAGGTTCAGGGTCAACTGATAATGCAGCTGGTTCATCAGTTATGATGGAAGCAATGCGTATTTTAAAAGCTATTGGTGTACAACCAAAGCGCACTATTCGTATTGGATTATGGAGTGGGGAGGAGCAAGGTTTATTAGGATCAAGAGGTTATGTCAAAAAAACTTTTATGGATGCCAACGGTAAACCAAATAAAGCACATGAACAATTTTCAGCCTATTACAATATAGACAATGGAACAGGAAAAATCAGAGGCATTTACTTGCAAGGGAATGCAGCTTGTGCTGACATTTTTTCAAGTTGGTTCACACCCTTTCATGACTTAGGTGCTAAAACAATTACGATCAGTAATACTGGTGGAACTGATCACCAATCCTATGATGGTGTTGGCTTACCAGGGTTCCAATTTATTCAGGATCCTATTGAATACGATACACGAACCCATCATAGCAATATGGATGTGTATGATCATTTAATTGAAGATGATTTAAAACAGATGGCTACAATAGTTGCAGCATTTGTTTATAACTCAGCGCAAAGAGATGCTAAATTGCCAAGAAAAGAAAAGTAATTTATTTTTGAATATTAATTGAATCGAAACTATTTATAAATTTATAATTATGAAAAAAAGTAATTGGATTAAAAGTAATTGGAGTAAAGGGGTAGTCGTAGGATTTTTTGCTTTTATACAAATGATCGGGGCAGCTGAATTAAAAGCGCAGCCCAGTAAAAATAGTTTGTATAAGCAAACCAGTGAAATGGCCGACATGATGATTCAGTATGATGCTGATAAAGGAAGTGTTATGCGTTTTTATGCATCCAGTAGTTCTCAAGAAAATAGATTTAGTAGGCCTGATGCAGGTGGTGGTTATAATTCCCCAGAGCGCCGTCAGCGCTTTCTTGCATTAATTTCGGATTATCAAAAACAAATGTTGAAATTAGATTTTAATTCATTTGACATCAATGGCAAAGTGGATTACATCTTGTTTAAACGAAATTTAGAAGACCAAGCCTATCAATTAAATGAAGAGCAAGAAAAGTATGTAAAAATTGCCAAGTATCTTTCTTTTGAAAATCGAATATACGCTTTAGAAAAAGTGCGTCGCCGTGGGTTATCGGTGGTAGGTCAGGAAGTGGCTAAGGAGCTGAATGATTTAAATAAAGAAATCGTTAAATCAATTAGTGGGGTTAAAAAAATGGATAGTGTTGAGATGGTATTAGCGGATTATGCAAGTGCTTCCATTAGAGGTTTGCAAAGCACTTTAAAAAATTATTATAGTTTTTATAATGGATATGACCCTATGTTCACTTGGTGGGTACCTAAAACATATACTGTAACAGATAGCTTATTAAATGTATATGCATCTGCCATAAGAAGAAAAGGTAAAACGGTTTCCTATCAAAAAGATGATGGTAGTGGAATTATTGGCAAACCTATTGGACAGGCTGAATTGGTGCGTCAATTAAAACTTGAATTTATTCCTTATACCCCAGAGGAGTTAGTAGAAATTGCCAATAAAGAATTTGCTTGGTGTGATGCTGAATTACTAAAAGCGAGCAGAGAAATGGGATTTGGGGACAATTGGAAAGCAGCGCAGGAAAAAGTAAAAAATTCCTATGTGCCACCGGGAAAACAACCTGAAGCAATGTTTGAACTGTATAATCAATCCGTTGATTTTTTGAAAAAGTATGATTTGTTATCTATTCCACCCATTGCGGAGGAAACTTGGAATATGTATATGATGTCACCAGAGCGTCAATTGGTAAGCCCTTTCTTTTTAGGTGGGGAAACTTTAATGATTTCATATCCTACTAATACGATGGATTATGAGGATAAAATGATGAGTATGCGCGGCAATAATCCTGATTTTTCACGCGCTACCGTACACCATGAATTAATTGCAGGGCACCATTTACAAGGGTACATGTCCAACCGATACAAGCCTTATCGTAATTTCCCAACGCCATTTTGGACGGAGGGTAATTCCCTTTATTGGGAATTGTTATTGTGGGACATGAAGTTTCCACAAACACCTGAACATAGAATTGGTATGTTGTTTTGGCGCATGCATCGTTGCGCGCGTATAATGTTCTCTCTTAACTATCATTTAGGAAAATGGACACCACAACAATGTATCGATTACCTAGTGGATCGAGTAGGGCATGAGCGTGCGAATGCCGAAGGGGAAGTGCGTCGATCATTTACAGGAAGTTATGGCCCTTTATATCAATTGGCTTACATGGTGGGTGGTTTGCAGTTTAATGCATTAAAAAAGGAGATATTGGATACCAAAAAAATGTCATTAAAGCAATTTCATGATGCAACACTAAGAGAAAATAAAATGCCTATTGAACTATTACGTGCATTATTGATGAATCAGCCCGTAACGAGAGATTTTCAAACGAATTGGCGTTTTTATAATAAATAATTAAACTTAATAAAAGGCCTTCCTCCGCATGCACAGAGGAAGGCCTTTTTAATATTGAGAACCGCTACTTTATAATTTAAAGCTTACACTTTTACCTAAGTATGCCCCCTGTGGCAATTCGATAATAATCATTGTTTTATTATTTTTCTCATCTGGGTAGCAGGCAATTCCTGCTGCTTTTGTTTTGTAAATATTAGGTAGTGTAATTAAAATTCGGCTTAATTCCCTTGAAGGATCAGCAACAGTTATTTCTTTCACTTTATTTCCGTCCATTTTCAACATGGCCATACCCTGACTATCCATTTTCACAGTTTGACCTTTTTCAATTTCAACTTCGCCTGATTTGTAAAAAGCCAATTGAACAATACCTAGTTTAGTTTGCTTTACCCCTTGGAGTTCAGCGGTATTGGACAAAATGATAATATTTCGGT
>JBEATG010000190.1:0-2920 GCA_041162035.1 Bacteroidota bacterium | reverse complement strand
CATGATTTGATAAGCTATAAATGCACCCAGATACCCTAATAAATTATTTACCTTAACATCGTTTGTTGAAAATAACTTAGTTCGCCATAACTGCACCATATCCTGGTCCTCCTGCCAAGTAAATAAATAGGAAGTAAATGCCACAAATAGAAATATGGCAATAAGCAAACAAATGGCGCCAGCTATTTTTGAAGTTCGCTCATCCTTTACTACTTCTGTAACTGAAACGGAGGCCTCCTTATCTGGATTTAAGATAGGAGAATTGACGTTGGGTTCTTTTTTGCTTTTAAGCGTATTTGCCATGATAACAAATATAAGTTATCTGTATAGGACGAAAAAGGAATTTGAAAAAATGTGTAAAATTGGAAATAGTAGTGCCTACTTATCCACTTTATTAAGAAAAACCACCCTCAGCCAAAGAAACCACCCTAGCATAAAACTCAAACCGCCTATCGGTGTGATGGGACCAATAAAACGAATCAATGAATGATTTGTAGCAGAAAGCAAAGTCAAAAGGTACAAGGAACCGCTAAACAATAAAGTACCCGCTATAAAAAAATGAGCAGCCCATCCTATCCTTTTTTGCTCCTTAATACTAAGGTTACGTTGGTTGCAATAAATAGCTAAAGTAATCAATGCCATCGCATGCATGAATTGATACCTTACCCCTGTTTCAAAAATTTGTAATTTATCCTCCGTCACCATCGACTTTAAAGCATGCGCGCCAAATGCCCCTAGTAAAACAGACAAAGCTGCAAAAGTTAATCCCAAAATTAATATTTTACGATCCATGTTTTAAGATTATCTTTTTCAATTCTGATTCTGTTATTTGGTCTGCGCTTACCCGATAATTAGCTTGTTGATAAAACGAAAAACGATTTGTTAATTGTTCTTCTAAAAAAGTAGCCAATTGTTGTTCATTTAATTTTGCAATCAATGGGCGATGTTCTTTTTCTTTAATTAGTCTTTGCACCAATACCTACAAGGATTCATCCAACCAAATAACAATACCCTCTTTTTTCATCCACTGCATATTTTCATTAAAGCAAGGCGTACCGCCACCTGTTGCTAATACATATTTTTTCTTTTCCTTGAACCACTTTAATAGCTTCGTCTCTGTTTTTCTGAAACTTTCCTCCCCATCTTCTGCAAATATTTCTGCGATTGTTTTTTCTTCATTCATTTCAATCAACGCATCCAAATCATATCCTCCTGACTTAATCCATTTGGATATTTTTTTTGACCAATAAGATTTTCCAGAACCCATCAAACCAATTAAAAAAACCTTCTCTGCCGCCATCTTAATTTTTTATAAATTATTTAAATGCATTAAATCCTGTAATGTCCATGCCTGTAATTAACAAATGAATGTCATGTGTACCCTCATAAGTAATCACACTTTCTAAATTCATCATATGTCGCATGATCGAAAATTCGCCAGTTATACCCATCCCACCTAAAATCTGCCTTGAATCACGCACAATATTCACAGCTATCTCACAGCTATTTCGCTTGGCCATACTAATTTGCTGAGGGGTTGCCCGACCTTCATTCATCAATACACCAAGACGCCATACCATCAGTTGGGCCTTGGTGATTTCGGTAATCATCTCCACTAATTTTTTTTGCTGTAACTGAAAAGCTCCAATGGGTTTACCAAATTGAATACGTTCCTGACTATATTTAAGTGCCGTAAAATAACAATCCATCGCAGCCCCTAATGCACCCCAAGCAATCCCGTAACGGGCTTTACTTAAACAACTTAATGGCCCTTTTAATCCTTTGATATTAGGTAGTATATTTTGTTTTGGAACACGTACATGATCAAAAACCAATTCGCCAGTTGCACTCGCACGCAAACTCCATTTATCATGAATGGTGGGCGTTGTAAACCCTTCCATTCCTCGCTCAACAATCAATCCCACTATTTCACCTGCTTCGTTTTTTGCCCATACCACTGCAATGTCTGCAATAGGCGCATTACTAATCCACATTTTTGCACCATTCAAAATCACATGATCTCCCTCTTCTTTAATATTGGTAATCATGCTTAATGGATCAGACCCATAATCAGGCTCTGTTAATCCAAAACATCCCACCCACTCTCCGGTTGCCAACTTTGGTAAATATTTTTTCTTTTGCGTGTCATCCCCAAAAGCATAAATCGGATGCATCACTAAGGAACCTTGCACACTTGCAGCGCTTCGAACTCCGCTGTCTCCCCTTTCCAATTCTTGCATCATTAAACCATAGCTAATATAATCCAACCCACCGCCACCATATTCCGTTGGAATGGTCGGCCCAAAACAGCCCAGCGCGCCTAACTGTTTTACAATATGCGTAGGAAACTCAGCACGTTGTGCGTAGTCCTCAATGATGGGAGAAATTTCTTTTTTGACAAAATCACGAACAGCTTTTCTGACCATGCGTTGTTCTTCATTTAACAACTCATCTAATTGGAAATAATCAGGTGATTCAAATAAATCTGCGCGAACTGCCATGATAAATAATTTACTAAGTGATTCTGTTTTGTAAAGTTAATTTAAACTGCTTAGGAAGCAGTTAATAAAGTTTTCATTTCGTTGGCATATTGATGAGCGGCAATGGCTGCTTTTTCTGCAAAATCATTTCCATTACTCGCAAAAATAACTGCCCTACTTGCATTCACCAATAAACCCACTGAATCATTGATCCCAAATTTTGTCACATCAGCCAAACTACCTCCTTGCGCTCCCACACCTGGCACGAGTAAAAAATGATTAGGAATTATTTTTCTGATGGTTTCTAAATCAGTGGCCTTTGTCGCACCAACCACAAACATCATTTGTTCAGGACTGCCCCAGCTAGACACTTGTTCCAAAACTGATTCGTATAAAAATTGCCCGTTGGCTAATTTTTGTTGTTGAAAATTTTGACTTCC
>JBEATG010000179.1:0-3239 GCA_041162035.1 Bacteroidota bacterium | reverse complement strand
GCTGTTGCAAATAATAGGGATAAAGCGAATAAAAATTTCATAATTCAAATAGTTAAAAGTGGTAAAATCCTTCAATTAGGAGTATTAAATTAATACATTTTGAGATAGTTATCAACTGTTTATCTATTTTTTTCAATAAGCTAGGTAAGTAGGGGCTATTTCATTTAAATGATTTGTAATCACAGTTAAATTAATTAATATTGTAATGTAAATATCAAAACCCATGAAATCATTCATTTTAGCTCTATTCGTTATTTGTGCTTCAGTTACTGCTTTTTCGCAAAACCAGTATACGATTATCCCCGAGCCACAAAAATTAATACCTGCAACTGGGGTATATTCATTCAAGGCAAATACGGTTATTACAGTAAGTGCTAATGATAATGATATCATTGCTGTTGCTAAAATGCTTTCTGAACAATTAAAAGCTTCTTTTGAAATTGCATTACCTGTAAAGGCGGGTGTATTAAAATCAACTGGTATCTTTTTTGTTCAAAATGACCAATTGGGTGATGAAGCTTATCAATTAAATATTACCACTAAAAATATAACCATTCAATCCAAAAATGGAAAAGGTGCTTTTTATGCATTACAATCCTTATTTCAATTAATGCCTGCACAAGTTTATGCAGCAGTAAAGTCAAATGTTATTCCAACAGTGCCTGCATGTCAAGTGGAAGATGCGCCCAGATTTAGTTATCGTGGTTTAATGTTGGATGCGGGCAGACATTTTTATACTGTTGATTTTATCAAACGATATATTGATTTAATGGTAGTTTATAAGTTGAATACATTTCATTGGCATTTAACAGAAGATCAAGGCTGGAGAATAGAAATAAAAAAATATCCCTTATTGACTAGTATTAGTTCCATTAGAAAGGAGAGTATGGTGGGTGCTTACAAGGATATGAAATTTGATAAAACACCTTATGGCGGTTTTTATACACAGGAGGATATTAAAGAAGTGGTAGCCTATGCTTCTAAAAAATTCGTTACCATTATTCCTGAAATTGAAATGCCAGGTCATTCTCAAGCATTGTTAGCTGCTTATCCGCAGTTAGGATGTAATCCAGATAAAATTTATGAGGTGGCTACCAAGTGGGGGGTGTCTGAAGATGTTTTATGTCCACGTGAAGAAACTTTTACTTTTATGCAGGATGTACTTACGGAAGTGATGGCTTTATTTCCTGGGCAATATATTCACATTGGAGGGGATGAGTGTCCTAAAAAACAATGGAAGGAAAGTAGATTTTGTCAGGATTTAATAAAAAAATTAAAACTGAAAGATGAGCATGAGTTACAAAGTTACTTTATCGGCAGAATAGATAAGTTCATCACCGCCAAAGGAAAAAAGATGTTGGGTTGGGATGAAATTTTAGAAGGAGGACTTTCGCCAAATGCAATGGTCATGTCATGGAGAGGCACTGCTGGGGGGATTGAAGCTGCTAAACTAAATCATGATGTCGTAATGTCACCAAATAACTTTTTGTATTTGGATTATTATCAAGCAGATCCTAAAACACAACCATTGGCGATTGGGGGTAATTTATCTTTATCAAAATGCTATTCCTTTGAGCCAGATTTACCTGAATTAACCGAAGCCGAAGCAAAACATATTGTGGGTGTACAAGCCAATTTATGGACTGAATATATTGGGACTCCTGCTTATGCGGAGTATATGACTTTCCCAAGAGCATTGGCCTTAGCAGAAATTGGATGGTCACCTAAGCGACCAAAAAATTATACCGCTTTTTCAAATAGGGTTAAAAAGCACTTGCCTGTAATGAATGCCTTAAAAATTAATTATTGTAATGTTGATTTAAAGTAGTCGTTTAACTTATTTGCCAATTTGATTGATGGTATTTTGAATAAGTCCTTTAACTGTTTTTCCATTATCATCTAAAAATTGGAATGTTATCTCCATGACATTGGTAGTTTTTAAATCCGAAATACTTAGGAATACTTCTTTCTTATCCTTACTTAAAATTGCATTTTTAACGATCAGCGTTTTTGTATTGTAATGATCAGAACCATATTTTCTAGACCTTTTTAAATCCCATGTTTGTACTTGATAGGATTTAATATTTTCTACATTATTTTTACTGAGTTCATGAGAGAAACGGATGCTAATACCATTGGCTAATACATTAAGTGATAATGGTACAATCGTTTTTTCGCCATTATATCTAATACGATAAAATCCACCTAATTCCGGTTGTGCTGAACCCCATGCAGATAAGCCACATGCATATAATTGGCCATCTCCTGGATTAAATCTACCACGCATTACGCCAGTTGAAAAGGGCGCGATCGGTAATTCAAAAACACCACCTTGCATTTGATTGCCTTTCTTTTCATGGGGCACAATAAACACCTTGCCATAACCATATGAAAAACTAAGTAAGCTTCCATTGAGCGGCCCCCAGGCCTTGCTGTCTACCCATAACAATTCAGAAGGGGAACGATCAATATCTCTTTCCACCCAGGTTAAGGGTTGTTCCATTCCAGCATCTGAACTATCTGATGATGCATTATAGCCGAACATGTTCCCGTAAAATTTATTGGTGGGTGTTACCCAATTAATCCGATTCATTGGATTCCAATGACCTTCTTGGTCAGTCACTATAAAACTTCCATCTGGATTAATGCACACCCCATTTGCTGCTCTAAATCCGTGCGCTACAATACTGGTTTCTTGGCCATCTTTAGATACTTTGAGCAGCGTTCCATGTTGCGGAACTAATGAAGTTCGGGCATGTCTTGCGCTTTTCGCATAGTAAAAATTACCTTCTTTATCTGTTTGAAGGCCCATCGCGAATTCATGAAAATGATTGGTTACTTGATGATCACTATTAAAACTTTCATAATAATCAATTTCTTCATCCCCATTAAGATCATGCAATTTTACAAGTTGATCTCGGCAGGTGACAAATATTTTTTTATCAACTATTTTAATGCCCAAGGGCTGAAATAAACCCGAAGCAATTCGTTTCCAAGTTAATTTTCCTTCTTGTTGAAGAACCCCTTCAACTAACCAAACATCACCATCCGTTGAGCATATGACTGCTTTATTTCTGTCCGCCAAAAAATCAATACCACTTAATCGCATTTGATTTTTCCATGGGCTTTGGTAGGGGAGTTCCATTCTATCTACTTTAAATGCACCAGGTTGATTCCCTTTGGTAATTTTCGTAATTAATTTTTGGGCATATTGTGGTTTACCTCCATTGGTGTATAAT
>JBEATG010000170.1:0-9123 GCA_041162035.1 Bacteroidota bacterium | reverse complement strand
GAGCGCCGCCCACATTATATATTGCAGTAACCCCTACCAATGAAGCGGCATATAAAATTGCAGGATGAATATCACCTTGTTCATTAGGCGGTGTACATAAAATAATTTCCTTACAACCCGCCATTTTTGCGGGCACCCCCAACATCAACACTGTTGAAAATAAGGGTGCAGATCCTCCTGGAATATAAATACCCACTTTTTCAATGCCCACTGATTTTCTCCAACACCAAACACCCGGCATGGTTTCAATACGTTCTACTTTTTGTATTTGGCTATTGTGAAAAATTTCAATATTGACTTTTGCTAATTGTATCGCTGTTTTTAATGCAGCTGATATTAAATTTTCAGCAGCTGCTATTTTTTTAACAGGCACTTTAAATTCATTGATTGAAATACCATCAAATTGTAAAGTGAGCTTTTTAATCGCAGCATCTCCGCTAACGACCACTTCCTTAATAATAGCATTTACTTTGTCATGCAACTGAGCAGCATCTATTGTAGGACGTGCTAAGATGGATGCCCATTCATTAATACTCGGTTCATTGAATACTTTCATCATTATAAAATCATTTTTTCGATTGGCACCACAAGAATTCCTTCTGCACCTGCCAGTTTTAATTTTTCAATTATTTCCCAAAAATCACTTTCTGCAATAACACTATGCACACTACTCCAACCTGGTGTTGCTAGTGCAACCACCGTAGGACTTTTCATCCCTGGCAATAATGAAATTATCTTTTCTAAATTTGCATTAGGCGCATTTAACAACACATACTTATTTTTTTTCGCCTTTTTAACAGATTCAATTCGGAACATCAATCTTTCCAATATTGCAGTTGCGTCTGCATTTAATGCAGGGCGCTTAATTAATACGGCCTGTGAATCTAGAATGGTATCTGCCTCCTTCAATCCATTCATAAATAAAGTAGAGCCGCTGCTTACTAAATCACAAATGACATCTGCCAAGCCAATACCAGGGGCAATTTCAACACTACCACTAATTTCATGAATCTCCGCTTGTATCTTATTTTCATTCAAATATTTTTGAACCAATACAGGATAACTCGTTGCAATTTTTTTACCAGATAAAAAAGATGCGCCAGTAAATGTTTCATTTTTGCTGACTGCAAAACTCAATCTGCATTTACCAAAACCTAAAGCGTAAGCCACTTCTACTTTCTTAGATTTTTCATACACCACATTCTCTCCCACAAAACCGATATCAGCTACCCCATCTTCCACATATTGGGGAATATCGTCGTCTCTTAAAAAAAACAACTCCAATGGGAAATTGGTAGCCACTGCCTTTAATTTATTTACACCATTTTCAATATCGATACCACACTCCTTTAAAAGTTTAATGGAATCTTCATGCAATCGTCCCGATTTTTGAATCGCTAATTTTAAACGCGTCATTTTTTTAAGTTATAGTCATTAAAAAAGGGCCTACCCGTGAGTAAGCCCTTTGTATAAATATTGTAAAACATACCTACACCCTTAGCTTACCTATTGGTTTGAAAGTGATGATGTGTATGGTTATTGCTGTTCATGAAGCAAAAATACAACCGATTTTATTATAAGCCAACAAAAACTACTGTAAAATGATGATTTTAGGGGAATTTTAGAAATTGTTGCATGCTAACGAGCACTTATATGACAATAGGTCTACAAAATACACATGCCCTATTGGGCAAGCAAGCCAAAACATTTATAGCTTAGTTTATTTTAATGCTGTTCAAACCAAACGGGAGATTCCTGGTCAATTTCCGCATTATAATTTATGAAAAGCTCGTCCCCTGGATTAATGTCTTTAATGGTCATGATTGAAATTGTTTCATTTTCATAATCCATTTCATATACACAATTAGGATGTACCGTATGGTTATATATGGATACATAACCCAAGGCCACTGCAGCCGATTTGTGATCTTCTCCCCATTCAAAAATATAATCATATAAAAGGGTCTGCTCAACTAGTACGCGATGCTCCTTCGTTAACACAATGACAGGTGCTATTTCAATGGTCGTATTCATTTGAATCGCCTCAGTTGCAAATACGCCGCGACCTCGATTAGGTGATGGGGCAATGGTAAGAATAGGTAGAATCATACTATAAATATAATATATCCTTTATAATTTTTCGTAACTTGCATGCATGTTGGATGAATTAAAAGAAGAAATAAATTTATCGGAACTTTTCTTGGAAATAATCGCCAAGGAGGACACACATCTATTAAAAGAATTTTTAGATGAGCAGAACATCAGTGATGTTGTTGAATTGGTGAATGAATTTCCCCAACAGGAGGCGACTATTATCGATAATATGACCGTACACCGTGCGGTAAGTGTTTTTAAAATTTTGGATATCAACCAACAAAAAGATATCATTAAGGAATTACCAGCGCGTAAAACTGCTAAAATTTTAAATGAACTTCCACCGGATGACCGTACCGACTTTTTAGAAGAATTACCCAAAGCAGCGATCAGAGATTTAATAAAATTATTAGACCCTGAAGAAAGAAAAATCACGCTTTCCTTATTAGGTTATCCTGAAGATAGTGTGGGCCGTCTAATGACGCCTGACTATGTATATGTGTATCCACATTATACCGTTGCGCAGGTGTTAGACAACATCCGTAAATATGGCAAAAACTCGGAGACTATTGATGTTATTTATATCATTGATGAAAAAGGCGGATTAATTGATGATATCAGAATTAGAGATTTATTATTGGCTAAGCCTGATGATATTATTTCTGAAATTATCGATGGCCGATTTGTTGCATTAAATGTTTACGATGACCAAGAGCATGCGAGTCAGGTTTTTAAAATGAATAACAGAACTGCGATACCCGTAGTGGATGACAACGATGTTTTATTAGGTATTGTAACCATCGATGATATCTTATGGGTGACCAACGAGGAGTTCAGTGAGGATATGCAAAAGATGGGGGGTATGGAAGCATTGAATGAACCTTATTTAGATATTTCAATATTTAAACTTTTCAAAAAAAGAATTACTTGGTTAGTCGTATTATTTATAGGTGAATTGTTCACCGCCACTGCCATGGGTTATTTCGAAGACGAATTAGCCAAAGTATTAGTGTTGGCAAGTTTTATTCCATTGATTTTATCTACAGGTGGAAATTCTGGATCACAATCATCCACGCTAATCATTCAAGCAATGGCTGTTGGCGAAATTACGATTGCAGATTGGTGGAAAATATTAAGAAGAGAAATTATTGGTGGTTTTTTGTTAGGCATACTATTAGGCATTCTTGGATTTTTTAGAGTTGCCGTATGGCATATGATTGCTCCAGGATTTTATGGAGTGCATTGGTTTTTAATCGGCATTACCATTGGATTTACCATTTTAGGTGTGGTGATATGGGGAACAATTACCGGATCCATGTTGCCGATTGTTTTAAAAAGATTAGGCGCTGACCCTGCGGTTTCATCAGCCCCTTTTGTTGCCACCTTAGTCGATGTAACAGCGATACTTATTTATTTTAGTTTGGCTTATTTCTTTTTAAGTGGCACTTTGCTTTAATAAATAGTTCAGGTTTACTTTATCTAAAAACGCTCCATTAAGATTACTTCTAATTGTAGGTCAAAACAGACGAATACTACCATGTATTAAGTATTTTATATCTAATTTTGATGAAACTTTAAATAATACCTAAATAGTTAATATATGTGTGGCATTGTAGGATATATTGGAACGAGAGAGGCTTACCCCATTGTACTAAAAGGGTTAAAAAGATTAGAATATCGTGGTTACGATAGTACTGGTGTAGCTATTATTCAAGATGGGAAACTTCAAGTACACAAGAAGAAAGGTAAAGTTATCGAACTAGAAGATGCCGTGGTAGGAATAAATATGCACTCCAATGTATGTATTGGTCACACAAGATGGGCCACCCATGGTGAACCTTCCGATAGAAATGCGCATCCTCATTTATCTAATAATGGACGCTTCGCTATGCTACACAATGGCATTATTGAAAACTACGCGCCTATCAAAAAAGAGTTAATTTCAAAAGGCTATACTTTTAAAAGTGATACCGACACTGAAGTATTGCTCAATTTTATTCAAGAAATACAAGACAATAATAAAAGCACTTTAGAAGAAGCTTTACGTATTGCCTTAAAAAGAATTGTAGGCGCTTATTGCATTTTATTAATTGATCAAGACGATCCTGAAACCATCATCGCCGCGCGTAAAGGAAGTCCATTGGTGATTGGAATTGGAAAGGACGAACACTTTTTAGCCAGTGACGCCTCCCCTATTATTGAATACACTAAAGAAGTAGTATACGTTAATGATTATGAAATAGCGATTGTAAAAAAAGATGAACTCGTCTTGAAAAATCTAGGTAATGAAAAGCAAACGCCTTTCATACAAAAATTAGATATGGAATTAGCCGCTATTGAAAAAGGAGGATACGAGCATTTTATGTTGAAAGAAATTTTTGAGCAACCTGAAACTATTTACGATTGTTTAAGAGGGAGATTATTACATGAGCAATTAGAAATTGTAATGGCGGGTGTCGATCATAATATAGATGCGCTTACCAACGCATCTCGCATCATCATTGTCGCTTGTGGCACTAGTTGGCATGCTGGCTTGTATGCTGAATACTTAATAGAGGAACTTTGCCGTATTCCTGTTGAAGTGGAATATGCTTCTGAATTTAGATACCGCAATCCAGTAATCCATCCTGGAGATGTTATTATTGCTATTTCTCAAAGTGGCGAGACGGCTGATACTTTAGTTGCTTTAGAAAGTGCAAAAGAAAAAGGTGCTTTTATATTTGGTATCGTAAATGCTGTGGGAAGCAGTATCGCAAGATTAAGTAATGCGGGCGCATACACGCATGCAGGACCCGAAATTGGTGTAGCGAGTACCAAGGCATTTACAGGACAATTAACGGTACTTGCAATGATTGCTCTAAAAATGGCAAAATCAAAAGGAAGTATTTCCGAAGATCGTTATGTGCATCTAGTGCATGAATTGGCTTCTGTGCCGGAAAAAATTAAAGAGATTTTAGCAGACACCTCTGTCATTCAACAAATTGCGCTGAAGTTTAAAGATGCTAAAGATTTCTTATACTTAGGCAGGGGCTATAATTTCCCTATCGCATTAGAAGGGGCTTTGAAATTAAAGGAGATTACTTATATACATGCTGAAGGTTATCCTGCCGCAGAAATGAAACATGGTCCAATTGCATTAGTAGATGAAACTTTACCTGTTGTTTTCATAGCAACAAAAGATATGTATTATGATAAAGTCGTTTCCAATATTCAAGAAATAAAAGCAAGAAAAGGACAAATCATAGCAGTGGCGAGTGTGGGCGATCAAGTTTTATCCACGATGTCCGAAAATATTATGTTCGTTCCAGAAATTGACGAAGTCATTGCACCATTATTAAGTGTTGTGCCGATGCAATTACTTAGTTACTATGTGGGTGTTGCAAAAGGTATTGATGTTGACAAGCCGCGCAATCTTGCAAAAAGTGTCACCGTGGAATAGAGTGATAAGCATATGAATAAAAAAAGGCCAATATGGAAATTGATGAAATTTTAGATTACGCATTATCATTACCTGACACGGAGGAAGCAACCCCATTTGGGCCAGATACGGTGGTGATCAAACATCATGGCAAACTATTCCTGATACTTAATTTAAGTAAAGAACCTATTTCCTTTAACTACAAAGCCGATCCAGAAGATATTATCACACAAAGAGAGGATTATTCTGAATATATCATTCCGGGATACCATATGAATAAAACACATTGGAACACCATGATCATAAACAGACAACTACCTGCAATACTGGTGCAAAGCCTGATAAAAACATCGCATGCTTTGGTAAGCAAACCCAGCAAAAAGCGCCGGGCCTAAATTCCTGAATATATGGTTCATTAATTATATATATCAAGTAAGTTTTTAGTTCATTTTTAATTATCTTTAAAAACGAACTGCTTATGAAAGATGTAAAAAATAAATCCTACCCAAGAAAAAAATTAGCTATTGTAATTAGCACATTAGTAATCCTCTGCTTTTTGCAAATTTCATTGAATAGTTATGCCGAGTCACCTTCAAGCGCAGTAAGTAACGATTTTTTTTGGCTGTGGCGATTTTTAGGTAGACTTCACCCCATTGCAGTTCATTTCCCAGTTTCTTTACTCTTATTTGCAGCAATACTTGAACTTTTCACTTTAAAAAATTTTGATACCCCTTCTCGCACAGGGATCAGATTACTTTTAGCTGCTGGAACTATCGCTGCAATCATATCCGCAATCATGGGCTTACTTCTTATAAAAGAAGGTGGCTATGAATTGCAAGTTTCCAATATTCATCAATGGACTGGTATCGCAACTGCATCTTTTTCAGCCATCACTTGGCTTGTATCAAATAGCATCCACAAAAAAGACAAAAGAAGCTGGATTAAATTATATCGTGTCTTTTTATTTATTAGTGCAATCGGCGTTGCCATTGCTGGACACTTTGGCGCATCCCTAACGCATGGCAAGGATTATATTACGGCCACCATTCCTTGGAGTGATAGTTACGACAAAAGCACCAACTCCAATTTTGATATATCTACATTCAAAAACGATACCACACCATTAACAAAACAACAATCCATTGAACTCAATGTAAAAGTGAGGGCCATCTTTGCACATAATTGTTATAAGTGTCACGGACCTGAAAAAATCAAAGGCGATTTGCGACTTGACCGAAGGGACATGATTTTTAAAGGTGGTGAAAACGGTCCTGTGGTAATACCTGGCGATCCAACAGCGAGTGATTTATATCGTCGTATTACCCTTCCATCCAATCACAAAGATGCAATGCCTTCCAAGGGAAGAAAATTAGCAGATGAGGATATTGCAGTCATTAATTTTTGGATTCAAAAAGGCGCACCTTGGCCAGACAGCTCCGAAAAAAGTATTTTTAGATTAGCGCCGCTAGCCCCTAGGAATCCTACCCTTCCATTAGCCACTGAAAACTTAAGCAACCCGATTGATCTTTGGACCAACCAATATTTTACTGCTAACAAAATAATTTGGCCAAAAGTGGTGGATGATAAAACTTTTTTAAGACGTATTTCATTGGATATTGTTGGTTTAGTTCCTAGTGTAGAAGAATTAGAGAAATTTACAAAGGATAGCAGAACTAATAAAAGAGAGATATGGATAAGAAAATTACTTAATCAAAAAGATGATTACACCTTACATTGGTTAAGTTTTTGGAATGATGCTTTAAGAAATGATTATACAGGCACCGGTTATATCACAGGTGGTCGTCGTAATATTACCACTTGGTTATTTAATTCTTTGAAATCAAACAAATCCTATGACCAATTTGCAAAAGAACTATTAAATCCTACGGATGAATCAAATGGTTTTATTGAGGGGATTAAATGGCGTGGCGTAGTGAATTCAAGCCAACGTACCGAAATGCAAGAAGCACAAAATGTATCTCAAATATTTTTAGGTCTAAATTTAAAATGCGCCTCCTGTCACAATAGTTTTATTAGCGATTGGAAATTGACAGACGCGTATGCATTTGCAAATATATTTGCAGACACCTCACTTGAAATAAATAGGTGCGACAAACCAACGGGTAAGTTTACAGGCGCGCGTATGCTATGGAAGGAATTAGGCGCTATTGACAGTAGTGCAAAAAGAGCAGAAAAACTAGCACAATTAGCCACCAATATGGTACAAGCTTCCAATGGAAGATTTTATCGCACCATTGTAAACAGAATTTGGGCACAATTAATGGGTCGTGGATTAATTGAACCAGTGGACGTGATGGACAATGAAGCATGGAGTCAGGACTTACTAGATTGGATGGCATTTAATTTTCAACAAAATAATTCCGACATAAAAGAATTGCTTTTTTTAATTACTTCTTCGACCACTTACCAACTTCCTTCGGTAAGTTTTAATGATGCGAGTAAAATAGTATCCCCGCAATATGTTTTCAAAGGCAGATTACGCAAGCGCATGTCAGCAGAGCAATTTGCTGATGCAGCAAGCACAATCATTACACCCATTTTTTACGACTCCATGTCCATTACCTATGTAGATAAAAAAGCAGTGCTCGAAGAAATTAAAAAACAGAAAGAAAGGCAGGAAAAAAAGAAAGCAGAGGAAAAGAAGAAAAAGAAGGACAAGAACAAGAACAAGGAGAAAATAGATAGGGAGAAAAAGGAAAAGGAAAAGGAAAAGAAAGAGAAGGAGAAAAAAGAAAAGCAAATGATGGCTCCAAAAAAATTACCGCCAATTATTGGTGCAGCATTTGTACGCGCTTCATTGGTGAACAATAATCCATTCTTAATATCATTAGGAAGACCCACACGTGAAACAGTCAGCACGACGAGGGAATCGCAATCAAATTTATTACAAGCATTGGAATTAACCAATGGGGATCGATTTAACTCCATGATCAGCAAGGGTGCTATCCTTTGGAAGAATAAATATATTACCGGTGATGAAATCATTAAAGAAATATATGAACAGGCTTTAGGCAGAGCAGCAACCAAATCTGAATACACAATTGCAAAAAAATTATTAGGAGAGATCCCTACTGCTGAAGCTATTGAAGATTTATTTTGGATAATTTTATTATTGCCGGAATTTCAAATTATTTATTAATTCATTTAGAAATAAATATTTATTATGTCAAGTCATTGGAATCGTAGAGAATTTTTAAAAAATAGCAGTACTGCGACCCTAGCGGCATTGGCTGCAGGTGCCCCATTAGCAGGATTATTAAGTGGCTGTAATTCATCAAAATTGACAGCAACAGCAGATACAGTTATTTTACTTTGGATGGCCGGAGGGATGGCACATACGGATACTTTTGACCCTAAAAGATATACCCCATTTACCAAAGGCATGATGGCGAATGATGTATTAAGCACTTTTAAATCAGTGCCTACAGCATTGGATGATATCTATTTTTCAGAGGGACTTGAATCTATTGGAAAAGTGTTGAATAAAGGTACTGCCATTAGATCCTATGTTGCAGGCGATATGGGACATATTCTTCACTCTCGACATCAATACCATTGGCATACCTGTTATAAGCCACCACAATCAGTTG